>RFJM01000377.1 GCA_003694905.1 Caldilineae bacterium | reverse complement strand
TCCCGCTGGCGGCCGGCGCGCGGCTCTTCGTAGCGAAAGGCGGGGCCGGCATAGAAGTAGCGTTGGGGCAGGGGTTGGTCATACAGTTTGGAGCCTGCCAGCCGGGCGGTAGGGATGGTGAGATCCGGCCGGAGAGCCAGGGCGCGGCCATCACGATCCATGAAACGGTACATCTCCTCGGCCAGTTGCGTTCCGGCTTCGGTGGCGAGGGTCTCGGCATATTCGAAGGTAGGGGGAATCACCTCGACGTATGCCCAACGGCGGGCGAGTTCGCGCAGCCCGGCTTCGGCCTGGCGTTTGCTGACCGCGGCGCCGCCGAAAAAGTCGGTGACACCGCGCGGGATGGCAGGTGGTGGGGTAGGCACGATATTGATGGAGAAAAAAGGAGGCTGGGCAAAACAAAAAAGACTAGCGGTGCATCGCTAGTCCCGAAGGGTGAGCACAGCCGGAGCGCCCTCGCGAGGCCGCTCTCACCCAAAGTCAATGATGGTGGCTGGCAGTCAGGTTCTGTCGATCGTTCATGGTCTGATAATCCGAGCAGACTATAGCAACGGTAGGGCACGTTGTCAAGATCGAGATCAGCAGGGGGACGTTTCAAAACGGGGCAGCCGGTGCGCGGGCCGATAAAGGACCTCCCCTGCAGGAGTTTGGCGGGTGCCCCCGCATCCGCGGCCCCCGCCAATGAGACAGGCGGCCGGGGTTTCAGCTTCTCGGGCAGGGCTGCATGTAGGACAGGGCTTTCAAGCCCGACCACGTGGCAACCTAAATCGGCATGTGCCACAGGCCTAAGCAGTGGATTGCGGTAAACCGGACGATTTCGTTCGCTACGCTTACCCCAAGTAACGGGTGTATAGCAGAGTTTGGTACGAACCCCGCGGCGGATCGGCTATTGTCATAAACGGCCTGACAGTGTATACTTGGGCAAATTCCCCCATCCCCCACCTGGACGGATCGAACATGGACTTGTCACTGATTGGCACCTGGATCATCCAGGGACTGATTCTGTTCGGCTTCGCCATTGCAGGCGTGTATGTGGCGCTGCGGCTGTTCGGCCCGCGGCCGTCAACGCCTCCCGACCAGTCAGCGTCCGCCTCGCCGGACGTCGGCTCCCAGACGGGTGTGGTGCCCGCAGCTGCTGCGCCTGCACCCGCGGCCACGACGGTGGCCGCCGAAGCGGCACCTGCCACGGAGCCCGCGGCTCCTTCTTCCGCACCTGCTCCACCGCGTCGTGTAAAGAAATCGTCCCAGCCCGGTAAGGTACACCAGGCCTTCGAGTTCGGGGAAGACGACCGTATCACCGTCGTGCTGGAGATGCCGGAGTCTCTGCTGGATGACGCCGAGAACCTGGCCGAAGCCTGGGTGGAGACGGTCGGCTGGGCCAGAGTGGAGCGCATGAAACGGGCCAACGACGAGGAGGAAGAAGCCAGGGCCCTGGCCGCTGCGGTGGACCCCGCGCCTTTCAAGGAAGCCAAGATCGAGCCCGAAAAACTGCAGGCCCAGTTGAACGAAGTGCTGCAGCGCCTACAGCTTTCGGCCGAGCGACGGCGTCAGCTACGCTCGCTGCTGGAGGAAAAGCTCGCGGCCGAACTGGCCGAGGAGGAAGAGGAATAGCAGCAGAACCCGGTGTAGCCTGGGCCTGCTGCGCTTGCCCGCAAAGGACGGCGGCATCGCATGGCAGACAATGCTCCCCAGCGTCCCCACTACACCATACCCGATCTGCCGGCGGCTTCGCGGCCGCGCGAACGGCTGGCGCGCCTGGGGCCACAGGCCCTGACCGATGCCGAGTTGATCGCCATCGTCCTGCGTAGCGGTGCCGAAGGCATCAACGTCCTCGACCTGGCCACCCAGCTCATACGCTTCTTTCGCAGCCTCGACGGCCTGGCTCGCGCCACCTTCGAGGAGTTGCAACAACACCGCGGTGTGGGGCCGGCCAAAGCTGCCCAGATCATGGCCGCCATCGAGCTCGGGCGCCGCGTGATGAGAGATTCGCCCGAGCAGCGGCCCAGAGTGCAGTCACCGGCAGACGTCGCCGGCCTGCTCATGTCGGACCTGGCCTTCGAAGATCAGGAGCATGTCAAGATCGTGCTCATCGACTCTCGTAACTATGTAATCGCCACCCCGACCGTATACAAAGGCTCGCTCAACAGCGCCCACGTACGCGTGGGAGAGCTGTTCAAAGAGGCCATTCGCCGCAATGCTGCTGCCATCATCCTTGCCCATAACCATCCCAGTGGTGACCCCACCCCTTCGCCCGAAGACATCGCGCTGACCAGGCAGATCATCGAAGCCGGCAACCTGCTCAACGTCCAGGTGCTGGACCACGTCATCCTCGGACGGCAAACCTGGGTCAGTTTGAAAGAACGAGGTCTGGAGTTCTCCCGGCGTTGACGGACAGGTGGCTTCTTGCGCCGTCCGTTCCGCCCGGTGCAGCTTTCTCGCTACGTTTCATCCCACCAGCTTTCATCCTCACAAGGAGCAATGGCCCATGAACACACGTGCAATCGTCGTCGAGTTTATCGGTACCCTGTTTCTGGTCTTGACCGTCGGCATGGTGAGCATCAGCCCCGCGGTTCCCGATGGCTTTGCTCCCATCGCCATCGGCTCCATCCTGGCTATCATGATCTTTGCCGGTGGTCATATCTCGGGCGGGCACTACAACCCCGCCGTCACGCTGGGTGTCTTCCTGCGCCGCAAGCTCGGCCTGAACGACGCCATCGGTTACTGGATCGCACAGGTCGTTGCCGGCATTGTCGCCGCCATCCTGGTCATGATCCTCAAGCCCTCCCTGCCCGACAGCCCACTGGTGGCATCGGTGGCGGTGCTGCCGGGTCTCATTGCCGAGTTTCTCTTTACCTTTGCCCTGGTCTACGTGGTCTTGAATGTGGCTACGGCCAGGGGTACGGAAGGGAACTCATTCTACGGCTGGGCCATCGGCTTCACCGTGTTGGTCGGCGCCTATGCCGTGGGCAGCGTCTCGGGCGGTTCCTTCAACCCGGCGGTTTCCATCGGCGCTTCCATCATGCGCATTTTCGCCTGGGGCAACATCTGGATCTACCTGGTGGCCGAACTGCTGGGCGGCGCGGCTGCGGCTTACGTCTTCCTCTTCACCCACCCGGGTGAGTGAGCCCGACCATCCTCCCACCCCAGACCCAGAGAGGAGTTTGTGACTCCTCTCTGCTTTTCTCTACCGGCTTTTCTGCACTCTTGTTCAACCTTCAAGTCCCTTCATTTTCACAGTCATCGGATAATCGCTCATGAAAGACTACGTAGGTGCCATCGACCAAGGAACAACCAGTACCCGCTTCATGGTGTTCGATCACGCCGGCCGGGTCTGTGCCTCTCACCAACTGGAACACCGGCAGATCTACCCCCAGGCCGGGTGGGTAGAACATGACCCCATGGAGATTTGGGATCGCACGCAAGAGGTGATGCACCGCGCGTTGGAGAAGGCCGGACTGGCCCCTTCTGACCTGGCCGCCATCGGCATCACCAACCAGCGGGAGACCACCGTCGTATGGAATGCGCGCACCGGCAAGCCCTATCACAACGCCATCGTCTGGCAGGATACGCGGACCGCGAGTATCTGCGACGCCCTGGCCCGTGAAGGCGGCCAGGATCGCTTTCGGCCCAAGACCGGCCTGCCTCTGGCCACCTATTTCTCGGGTCCCAAGATCCGCTGGCTACTGGATAATGTGCCCGGTCTGGCCGAGGATGCCGCACGCGGGGAGGCTCTCTTCGGCAATATCGACACCTGGCTCATCTGGAACCTGACCGGTGGGCCGGATGGTGGCGTACATGTCACCGATGTGACCAATGCCAGCCGCACTCTGTTGATGGACCTGCATACCCTCGCCTGGGACAAAGAGATCCTCGACATCCTGGGTATTCCCCCCGCCATGCTTCCCGAGATCCGCCCCTCCTCTGACCCGACCACCTACGGCAGTTGGCAGGGGGTGCCCATTTGCGGCGACCTGGGCGATCAGCAGGCAGCAACCGTCGGCCAGACCTGTTTCCGGCCCGGAGAGGCCAAGAACACCTACGGCACCGGCTGTTTCATGATTATGAACACCGGTGCGGATATCGTCCCCAGCAAGAGCGGCCTGCTCACTACCGTGGCCTATCGTTTCGCGGACGAGCCTACCTGTTATGCCCTCGAAGGCTCCATCGCCATCACAGGCGCTTTGGTGCAATGGCTGCGCGACAATCTGGATTTCTTCGACTTCGCCCATCACATCGAGGACTACGCCGCCCAAGTGCCCGATAGCGGTGGTGTTTACATCGTGCCTGCCTTCTCCGGGCTCTTCGCGCCCTACTGGCAATCCGATGCTCGTGGTGTCATCGTCGGCCTTACCCGCTATATCAACAAGAACCATCTCTGCCGCGCGGCCCTCGAGGCCACTGCTTATCAGACCCGCGAGGTACTCGACGCCATGGAACAAGACTCGGGCGTCACACTGCAAGCCCTCAAGGTGGATGGCGGCATGGTCTACAACAATCTGTTGATGCAGTTCCAGTCCGATATCCTCAACGTGCCGGTCATTCGCCCGCAGGTGGCGGAAACCACCGCCCTCGGCGCTGCTTATGCTGCCGGCTACGCGGTGGGCTTTTGGCAGGATCTGGATGACCTGCGGCAAAACTGGCAGGTAGATCGGGTCTGGGAGCCGATGATGGACGAGGCCACCCGCGACCGTCTCTACAAAGGCTGGCTCAAGGCGGTCCAGCGGTCCATGCACTGGCTCGATGCCTGACCCTGGCTACCTGCCGCGGTTCTCCAATTCTCGACTTCTTGCCTCTTCATACGCGCTGTAGTTACCCAGATACTCCCTGACGTGTCCATCATCCAGCTCGATGATGCGGTCCACCACGCGGTCGAGAAGGTAGCGGTCATGTGAGATCACCAGCACCGTTCCCTCGAAATCGGCCAGAGTGTTTTCCAACACCTCGGCCGAAGGGATATCGAGGTTGTTGGTAGGCTCATCCAACAGCAAGAAGTTGGCGCCGGTCAGCATCAACAGTGCCAATTGCAGCCGGCTGCGCTCCCCGCCCGAGAGATCGCGTATCGAGCCGCGGCTTTGCTCGTAGGAAAAAAGGAATCGCCCCAGAAAGCTCACGGCACGGCTTTCACTCATCTCCCCGGCACGCCTGTCATGAGGCGCAGCAGGGTGCTCTTACCGGAACCGTTCGGCCCGACCAGCCCCTCACAGCGGTTGTCATGGATCTCCCGGCTCAGCTCCGAGAAGAGAGGCTCCGCGCCATAGGCCAGCGTCACTTTGTCGAGGTGAACGGCAATCATCGGTAGCCGATATCGGGCGAGAGGGGGAAATCGCCGGGCATGAAGGTCCCGGTGCCCCGCGCGATGGCGCGTCCCTCGGCATCGGTCAACACCGAATCCGCGATGAGCAAACGGCGGGAGTGATGCACAACCTCTGCCCGAGCATGGATCTCACCCGCAGCAATCGGCCGCAAGAAATGCACCTGGAAGCTGGCAGTGAGGAGGAACACATCGAACACCAGCGAACTGGCGGCAAAATAGGCCGAATCGTCCAGCGCTTTGAAGTAAACTGAGCCGTGCACTGCGCCGGCCGCGTGGAAGAATTCCCGTCGCACGGGGATCACCAGTTCGGCGCGGCCTTGCGAGACCTTGAGGGTAGGACGATAATAGCCATTGTTGGGTGCGGCCAGATACATGCGCTCCAGACGGCGATAGTGTTCGGTGGGGTCGATGCTCATTGGCCTGCATACTCCGGCTGAAAGGTGTGGACACCTTGCAAGCGACTGTGGTCGGGGATGTGGACTTGGCGGCCAAGACGGTTCTGCAGATGGACGGCGCCCTCGCACACCACCCCGCGGCCAAAGCGGAAGTCTCCTTCGACTCGGAGGGAAGTGCAGAGTCGCAGCGAAGGTGGCCCGAAGGGAAAGCGGGCCTCGAGCTGGGCGATGAGTCGATAATAGTCGGGATCGAGATGGATGCTCGGGGGAGGAGTATGCCGGTCCGGATGGAGGACCAGACGGTAATCTGCAGTCAGCACGTAGGCATCCGAACGCACCGCCAGCAGATCGGCCGTGGACTTGACCGGCGCGAAGCGGGTACGCGGCACGCGTATCGCCTGGGCTCCGGGAAAAAGGGCGATGGCCGCACCCATGGCCGTTTCCAGCTGATACACCGGCGTGGAGTCGAGGCGGCGCGGATCCACATGTTTGCGGTTGCGAATCATGGGTAGACCGAGGATGTTGTCCCTGGCCGCCATCACCTCTTGCAGCGCGCGCAAGTTTAGCCACAGATTGTTGGTGTTGAAGTAGCGATGGCGTCTGATATCCTGGAAAGCATCGGCATCCTCGGGCGGACACTGGGCCGATTCGCGCAGGATCAAGCGCCCGTCCTTGCGCCGGGCCAGATGTCCGCCTTTGCGGTCGTTTTCCGTACGGTCGGCACATTCCATCAGGAAGGGGATGCGCTCCTCCACAAAGTAGCCGAGGATAGTGGCATCGATCACCGCGCCCAGATTGTCGGCATTGGAGACGAACGCGTATTCGTAGCCCGCGGCCAGCAAACGCTCCAGCATGCCGCTGGTCACCAGCGCGGTGTAGATATCGCCATGGCCCGGCGGGTTCCATTCCAGGGCCGGATCTTCCGGCCACGAGACGGGGCTCAACGTGCGTTGGTCGATCTTGGGCACTTTATGTTGTACGAAATCGAGGGGTAGTTCGCCCTTCAGTTCAGGGTAGACGGCCAGCGCGGCCAGCGAATCAGCGTGGGTTCGGAAGCTGTTCATCAGGATCAGGGGCACTCCTGCGTGCAAAGCCTGCCGCGCAATAATATCGAGAAAGCTTAAGCCCTCTTTTACCTCCAGCAGGGATTTTGCTTTGTCCAGTCCCATAGTGGTGCCCAGACCGCCGTTTAGCTTCAACAGCACCGTTCGTTTCAAGGCCTTGTGACCACTTTCCGCCAGACTCTCGGGGAATGCCTCAACATCGGGAAGCGCTGTAACAGGCTCGATCTCCGATTCAGGAATAAGACCTGTTTCGCCGCTTAGCAGTTGCTCGAAGTAATAGGCGAAGGTTCGGACTACGATCTCCGGAAGCCCCGCGCGTCTCATCTTTTCGGCAAAGGGAGCGAATGCCTGGGCAAAGTCTGTCATCTCGAGTCTTCTCCGATGAAGTGTGCCTCGTCGCAGCATGGGATGTGGTTCCGCGTGTGGACCTGCGACTCGAGCAGGAACAGGTGGGTGATGTCTTCGTTGATCATCAGTCTTCGCAGTGTGGTGACCGAGCTCACCTGCCTGAGTGAATACGCCCTCGGTTTCGCTTGGTCCGATGCCAACACCTGCAAGACCTGCTACCGGTGGTTCTGCACCGGCAGGAAAGGCTGCACGCCTGAGGGGACAACCCCATTATAAACGGCCCGCTGGATTTTCCCAACCGCCGGACTCGGTTGTAGGGTCTGTTGGTGGCAGAAGGAGGTGGTGTGTCTTAATTTGGGGGCAGCTCGCGAGCGGCGCCCCCCGGAAACGTCGCGGCCACATCCAACCGCAGAGGCGCTCAACGCTTCAGCTTACCAGACCTTGCCGTTGCCACCTGGCTGCGACCAGCCCGGCCTGAGAAGCTGAAACCCCGGCCGCATGTCTCGCCGGCCGAGGCCGCCGATGCGGGGCGCTTCCCGCACCCCCCTTGCAGGGGCGACCCTTACC
>RFJM01000376.1 GCA_003694905.1 Caldilineae bacterium | reverse complement strand
GGTAAGGTCCTCCCTTGCGGGGGAGCGCCTCCGCGTCCGCGGCGTCGGCCAACAAGACGGGCGGCCGGGGTTTCAGCTTCTCGGGCAAAGTTGCATGTGGGACAGGCTTTCCAGCCTGTCCGGATGCCGGCCCACGCAGCACGGCTTGGCAAGCTGAAACTGTGCGCGGTTGTCCGGTTGGATGTAGCCGCGACGTTTCCGGGGGGAGTGCCGCCCCCCTTTCTTTCCCATGTTTTCCCTTCTACCTTTCGTCCCTGCCCTTGTTTTCGGTCTAGTTGACGGTTTGCTCAGGGGCCGAAAATGCGCCGTACGATGGCCCGGGAAAGGAGCGCGGCAGCGATGAGTTCGACAATGATGACCGGCACGCTCAGGGCCGTGAAGCGATAGGCGATGCCCGGTTTGATGAGGACGAACAAGCCGTATAGCTCTAGCAGCGAGGCCAGCTCGGTGCGGTAGCTGATCATGGGCTTGGGCAACACGGCATGGCTCTGCACAGGAATGATCGGCAGCAAGGAGATGACGGCAAACGTTAGCACACAAATAAAGATTTTGCCCAGGCGGCGCATCACAAAACCTCCATGATGGCAAGGCGTTTGGCCCCAGTGTAAGCCAAGTGATGCCACACGGCAAGGGGGAAGGAGACAGAACAGCCCTGCCAAATCGGGCATGTTTCGCCGGATGGGCGAGGCATTCCAGGCGTACAGCCGGCACTTGCGACACGTTCATCGCAGAAAAGGAATACGCGAGCAGCCGAGTTAGCAGGAATGGCTCGCCCTGCCTAGTCGCAAGCCGTTGTGTTTCGCTAGATTTGGAATTGCTGCCCACCCCTATATGGGATTGACAAAAACCCGTCCCTGTGGTTTCCTCCAGAGCAGATCCCCAAGGCAAACCAGGCACGAAACTATGAAGATTCTCTGCGTCGACATCGGTACCGGCACGCAAGACATCCTTCTCTACGACTCGCGCGTTCACATCGAAAACTGCTACAAGCTGGTCGCACCCTCCCCGACGATGATGGTGCGCCGGCGGCTCCAGGCCGCGACACGTAGCCGCCGGCCCGTGCTTCTCACCGGTATGACCATGGGCGGCGGCCCCAACATGTGGGCAGCTCAGGACCACTTGCAGGCCGGGCTTCCGCTCTACGCCACGCCCCAGGCTGCCCGTTCCTTTAACGATGACCTGGACGTGATTCGAGACATGGGGATCCAGGTCATCGCCGAAGAAGAAGCTGACCGCCTACCGGAAGACGTGGTGCGGGTTTCCTTGCGAGACTTCGATTTCCAGGCCATCGTCCAGGCCTTTGGTCCTTTCGGAGTTTCTCTCGACGACCTTGCGGCGGTCGCCGTGGCGGTATTCGACCACGGTGCCGCCCCTCCCGAGATCTCCGATCGCCAGTTTCGTTTCGATTTCCTGGCCCGGCAGATCCGCCGGGACGACCGTCTCAGTACCTTTGCCTTTCTGGCCGACGCGATCCCGGCCATCCTCACGCGTATGCGAGCGGTGGCGGCCTGTGCTGCCGGCATCGATGCCCCCCTGGTGGTGATGGATACCGCCCCCGCGGCCATCTTGGGCGCGACCCTCGATCCCCGGAGCCGGCATGACGGAGACGCCCTCTTCGCCAACATCGGCAACCTGCATACCCTTTCTTTTCGCATGCGCGAGGGGCGCATCCGCGGCCTCTTTGAACACCACACCGGCATGCTCAACCGCGAGCGACTCGAGCATTTTCTCAAGGCCCTGGCAGATGGCTCCCTCCGGCATGACGAGGTCTTCGCCGACCACGGCCATGGTGCCCATCTTATCGACACAACGCCGCTGCCCGCGACGCCTCCGCTCATCGTTACCGGACCTCGCCGCCAATTGCTGGCGGGCTCGGCACTCCACCCCTATTTCGCCACCCCCTTCGGCGATATGATGCTGGCCGGCTGTTATGGGCTGCTGGCGGCCACAGCCGAACGGCTGCCCCACCTGGCAGAGCCTATCTTAGAGTCCCTTCAGGGCCGTGCCGGCCGGCCACCCTGGGAGACGGATTAAGCCTCTTCCCTGTCTCCCTCAGGTCGATAGATACGATAGGTGGGGTACGCCAGGTCGATATCGGGGTGTTCGGCGAACACATCCAGGATCTCCTCCCAGATGGCTTCTTCCAACCCGCGGCGCTGCCGCACCCCGGTCAGATACCGCAGCGTCAGCTGCACGCCGAAGTCTACAACACGGGTATAGACCTTGGGGGTGAGGGCACCCGCAGTGATCATGAAGCGAGAGGTAGCCCTTCGCATCTGTCTGCCGGCCTCCGGCACGAGAGGGCCCGCATGCCGCGCCACGATCTCCTCCAGCAGACGTTTGGCCTTGCGCCAGTCACTCTCGAAAGTCACCACGACGGGTATCTCGTGCCAGATGAAGGCAAAGCCCTGGGTATAGTTGGCGATATCATTGGTAAAGACGTAGGCATTGGGTACATGCATCACCCGACCCGTGCTCTGTTCGGCGTCCACCCAGTTGCCCACTTCCATCAGCGTAAAAGCGAAGATACGCTTGTCGATCACATCCCCCTTGATACCCGCGATCTCGATGCGGTCGCCCAGATCGAAGGGACGGCGCCACAGGATATAGCCCCAGCCCGCGACGTTGACCAGAGGATCGCGCAGGGCAATGGCCACACCGGCCGACAACAGGCCCAAGTAGGTCGTGAGGTTGCCGGTGACTTCCTGCAGCCAGATCGAACCCACAAAGAAAACCGCCAGCGCGGTAAGCGCGTAGCTACTGATCTTGTGCCAGCGATAGCGTAGCGCTGCCGAGCTTTCCTCGTCGAACCTGCGGTCGAAATAGCGGTAGATGAGCAGGCGCGCGACAACTGCCAGCACCACCACCAGTAAGGTCAGCAGGACCTTGCGCGCCAGTGCGGATTCCAAAGACAGGAAGGAGAAGAGCCCGGAGAGAAACGGGTTCATACGCCGCGATTTGTAACAGGAAATCGGTGCCGGAGCAAATCTTGGGGGGTGTGGTACAAGAACGGGCTGAACAAGGGTGCGTACAATGACAGGAAGATGTCCTCCCTGCGACCGGCGTACTCGCAAACTGGAATGCGTCCGAGTGAGCAGACACACTTGCGGGCGACTGCGTCTGAGGCTAGAATGAGGCATGATACCTGAGGTCGAGCGTACGCTGGTTCTGAAAAGTCGGTTGCCCCTCTATCTCATCGGTCTGTTGGTCGTTTTGCAACTCGTAGTGCCGGATCAGACGTGGATGTATCTACTCGTGGGGTTGAGCACGCTGGTAGGATCGGCCTATCTCTGGGCGCGTGAGCTGCGCGACAAGCTGGAAGTAAGTCGAAGCAGCCGTGGCAACTGGATCGTTGTGGGTGATCGGCTGGAGGAACGCTTTCAGGTCATCAACCACAGTCCACTGCCTGTGCTGTGGGCGACGGTCCGGGATCGCTCGGATGTACCGGGCTATGAGATCGACCGTGTGGTGGCGGTGGATGGGCAGGGCCGGTTTTCGTGGCAGACCCAGGGCGTGTGCAGCCGCCGGGGTGTGTTCACCCTGGGCCCCTGGAGCCTGACGCTGGGCGACCCGCTGGGGTTGTTCGAGGTAGAACTGCGCTATCCCGAAGTGCGGACGCTCCTTGTCTACCCGCGTGTAATGCGACTGCCCGAGTTTCAGTTGCCCCAGGGCCGGACCAGCGGCCGCGCCCGGCGCATCTTGCCGGCGCATTCCGAGTCCGTGCTGGCCAGCAGCGTGCGGGATTATCTTCCCGGCGACAGTCTGCGGCTGGTGCACTGGCGCAAGACCGCACACCAGGGCAGGCTCATGCTCAAACAACTGGACCTGGAACCGGCGGGCGACCTGTGGATCGTGTTGGATCTGGAGGGCCGGGTCCAGGCAGGGGAGGGGCAGGAGAGCACCCTGGAATACGGTGTGATCCTGGCGGCCTCACTGGCGGCCCGTTATCTGGATGAGAATCGCGCCGTGGGGATGGTGTTGTTTGGGACGCGACCGGCCATCGTCCCGCCGCAAGCCGGCACCGCTCATCTATGGCGGGTTTTGCATGAACTGGCCCATGCCGAACCGGGTGTGGGCTGGCCGCTGGCGCGGGTGCTGAAACAGGTGGCGCCCGACATCGGGCGGGGACGCACATTGCTGGTGATCACGCCCTCTACCGAGACGGCATGGGTGGGCGACCTGGTGCAGATGCGACGGTACGACGTGGCCCCGGCCGCGCTGTTGCTGGATGCCGCCTCGTTCAACGGGGAGGCGGAGTCGCGACTCGAGGCGCTGCAGAGCCTGCTGGCCGACCTGGCCATCCCCTCCCATGTGATCGCCAGCGGATATCCCTTCCATCCGCTGGTGACGTTCAAACGCAAGAAGCAGGTCCTGAAGGTCCTCCCCGGCACCGGGCGGGTGATCAGCGTGGAGGTGGAGGAAGAGGTCTGATGCTGACCTGGGTGGCGCGTGGCATTGCGTTTTTCTACTTTCGCTATCGTCCCTACGAGGGATGGGGCAGTGTCGTAGCACTGTGCATGGCTTTGGGGGCGCTGGGAGCTGCCCTCCACGAAGCCCGCTGGCTGCGAGCATTGCCCGGCGCCTTTGCCCCCTTGGCCATGGGCCTGTTTCTGGGGATGTTCGTGGCCAAGCGTGTGCGGCGGAAGGCTGCGGCCATTGGGGTGCTGGTGGTGGGCGGTCCGGTGTTGGGCATCGTGACCGCGGCGGAAGCCTGGCCCCCGGCATCGTTGCTGTGGGGCAACGTGCGCCATCTCGCCTGGATGCTGCGCCGGGTACCCGCTGCGGGCCCGGATTATATCCCGGTGGGGCCCTGGCTGGCCGAGCGGTTGGCCGAGCTCGGGCAGGGGCTGGAGGCATTCATGTGGGGCGGACAGGGATTTCGAGGGCCGGCCGTGGTTGTGCTGGCACTGCTCTACTTT
>RFJM01000047.1 GCA_003694905.1 Caldilineae bacterium | reverse complement strand
GGCCCAGTAGCAGGTGTCGGTGCCTTCATAGCCGTAGAGATCCCCCGGAGCCAGCGTTGTGTTGCCCGAACTCGGCCCTTTGGTGAAATGCTCCAGCCAGGTGTAGCTGCTATCCAGCAGGCCATCGACCACCGGATCCGCCATCGGTGCCAGCACAGATGTGGTCGTCGCGATCTGGACACCGAAGTCGGTCGCGGAAGTCGCTGCCAGGCCGACTCCGGTCAGACTCAGAGTCAGCATGGCGACCAGGAACACAGCCACGCTCAGTCGTGTGATAATGTTGGATTTCATGCTTTGCTCGTTCCTCCCCAGTTTCCTGGGTTTTGCGTAGTGAGAAATATTGAGTAGGAGAAAAACTCCTTCTCGCTAAACCCTACGACCATTGTATCGCATCTCGCCTTGTTTGAGATCAGCCGGAACCTTACAATTGCCTTACAAAAGGGGGGCTGCCTGGCCGAAACCCGGCAAATGTAGGGATGGCCACATTGGGTGTCGAGTCCTCCGCGGATATTGAGAGCGCTCTCTCTGCCGGCGGCTCGCGGTCCACCGGCAGTCCGTATGGACGGCCAAGACCGTCCAACGTGTCGACCCGCGGCGTAGCCATGGCACCCAGTCGCCCTCGGAAGAAGTTGCGCTCGGCGGCCGATTCGGCGATACTTCCCGCAATCGTCTGTTCAGCTTTCCGTTCACTTCTGCCAACACCACTATGTGCCTAGGAATTCCCGGACAAGTCATTCAGATCGATGAGAATCCGTTGGGCATGACCATGGGCAAGGTCGATTTCGCCGGCGTTGTCAAAGAGGTCTGCCTGGCCTATGTGCCCGAGGTGAAAGTGGGCGATTATGTGATCGTGCATGTGGGCTTCGCCATCAGTAAGGTCGACGAACAAGAGGCACAGGAAACCCTGCGCTTTCTGCGCGAAATCGGGGAAATGGAGGAACTCGAGCGTTCATCGGCGGGCCAAGAGCAGGCGAACCAATAGCCGGGTGCTAGGCAGATGCCGGCCGGTGCGGGAGATGACGCGTTGCGGCATCGACCGATGGTGAACTGGACATCTGTCAGGGGCTGGGGTATAGTGTCGAGGCGTGCACCGACGCAGGCAAGCTCCTGGCAGCCAGCGAAGGCCACCCGGCCCCGGCACCGCACAATCCCAGACATCCGCTAGCCCTTCCACCTACCACGAAGGAGTCAGGACTGATGCTCACCCCGTTAGAAAAACTCCTCTTTACCGCTCTGTTGTTTGCCACTGCCTGGAATGGCTACTGGGCCTTTCGCAAGGTGTATCTGGTGATCCGCCGGGGTCAAGGCGAAGTGGGGGATGATCACATCGTGCGTAGAGCCTGGAATGCATTCTGGACTTGGGCCTTGCTGCGACCGACGTGGAAAACCCGGACCTTCACCAGCCTATTCCATGCCGCGGTTGCCTGGGGGTTCATCTTCTACTTCCTGGTGAACTTCGGGGATATCCTGGAAGGCTATTTCGACATCACTTTCTTGGGGCAGGGCTTGTTGGGCGACATCTATCGCTTCATCGCCGATTGGCTCAGTATCGGCGTGCTGGTGGGCATGATCTATTTTCTGGTACGGCGGTTCATCGCCGAGGATCCGGCCCTGTCTTTCCGCGAAAACATCAGGCTGTTGGAAAAAGTGCAGAAGGGTGGATTGCAGCGCGACTCGCTGATCGTGGGCTTTTTCATCCTCTTCCATGTGGGCTTCCGCTTTCTGGGAACCAGCTTTCAGGTGGCCTTGCACGGGGCCGGCTACGATATTTCCCGGCCCTGGGCCAGCACGGTCGGCAAACTCTGGCAAGGGCTTTCCCCTCAGACATTGACGGTTTTCGAGCACCTTTCGTGGTGGATTGCGCTGGGCCTGATCCTGGCCTTCATCCCCTATTTCCCGTACAGCAAGCATTTTCACCTGATCATGGCCGGGGTCAACTTCCTGGTCAAGCCCAACCGTACCTCGTTGGGTACCCTGGAGCCCATCGATTTCGAAGATGAGAGTATTGAACAGTTCGGCGTCGCCCGGCTGGAAGATCTCTCGTGGAAGCATTTGCTGGACCCCTACGCCTGCATCATGTGCAACCGTTGTCAGGACGTGTGCCCTGCCTACGCCACCGGTAAGGAGCTATCCCCGTCGGCGCTGGAGATCAACAAACGGTATTACATCAATGCGCATGTGGATACACTGGCGGCCGGCGAGCCCTCCCAGGATCGGCTGCTGGACTTCGCCATCACCCGCTCGGCGGTGTGGGCGTGTACGGCCTGCGGCGCCTGCATCGAGGTCTGCCCGGTGGGCAACGAGCCGATGTTCGACATCCTCTACATGCGCCGCGACCAGGTCCTGATGGAGAGCAACTTCCCCGAAGAGCTGCAGACGGCCTACACGGGGATGGAGCGCAACGGCAATCCCTGGAAGATGAGCGCGGCAGACCGAATGGCCTGGGCCGCAGGATTGGACATCCCGACCGTGGAGAGCAATCCCAACCCGGACATCCTCTGGTGGGTCGGGTGTGCGCCTGCGTACGACATGCGAGCCCAGGCCACGGCCAAAGCCTTTGCCAGGGTGTTGCAGGCTGCAGGGGTAAACTTTGCGGTCCTGGGCGAAAGAGAAAGCTGCACGGGCGATGCCGCCCGCCGGTCTGGAAACGAGTATCTCTTCTACGAGCTGGCCATGCAGAACATCGAGGTGCTCAACGAAGTCAATCCCCCCCGCATCGTCACCACCTGCCCGCACTGCCTGCACACACTGGGCAAGGAGTACGGGCAGTTCGGCGGTCACTACCAGGTCATCCATCATACGGAACTGCTGGCCGAGCTACTGGCCGAAGGACGGGTCTCTCCAGGCCCCACACAGGGCGACGGCGTGGCCTTCCACGACCCCTGCTATCTGGGACGCCATAACGGCGTGTATGAGGCACCGCGCCAGGTGTTGCGTCAGGCCGTCGGCGACTTCCTGGAACTCGCCCGCAACCGCAATTTCTCCTTCTGCTGCGGGGCAGGAGGGGGCCAGATGTGGAAGGAGGAGGAGCACGGGCAGGCGGCAGTGAACATGACGCGCTATCGCGAGGCCGTGGACGCGGGTGCCAGAACCATTGCCGTGGGTTGTCCCTTCTGCCTGACTATGCTGACCGACGCATCCAAGGAGGCGGATGAAGGTGTGCAGGTCAAGGATGTGGTCGAGCTGCTGGCGGAGAATCTGACCTGAGTCAGCCACTTGCGGCAGTAGATGTGCCCAGATTAAGAGATGACAATGGCGGGGCATGGATTGATGTCTTTACACAGATCCCCCTGCCCGCCCACGGGCTGTTGCTCATTGCCATCGGAGGCTACCTCATGTCCTGGTTGCGGCCCTCGCGCCGCATCCTGGTGGCCCTGCCCTTGCTCATCCTGGCGACGACGCTGATCTTCGCCGGCAGGCCGCTGGCTCTGGTTAGCTCCTCCTACATCATCATTGCTGCCTATGCC
>RFJM01000375.1 GCA_003694905.1 Caldilineae bacterium | reverse complement strand
ATCCTGGGCACCTGCCCCGTTACCGAGGCACAATGGCGTCGCCACCGCGTCGAAGGCAATCGTCGCAGCGGCTGCGTGTTCCTCGGCGAGGTCGACATCCGGCCACATCCCCAGGGCCTCACACTGTCGTTCTTCCTGCCCAAAGGCGCTTACGCAACCGTCCTCCTGCGCGAGCTGATCAAGCCCGGATCTGCCGGTCCTGAACAGGCCGAGAGCTTTGACGATGTCATGTCCGGCCTGCCCGAATAGCACCTTACTCATCCACCCTACCCCGTGTCCGACTCTGCCCTCCCCCCACGCATCCCCCTGTTTCCTCTGCCGCTGGTCCTGTTTCCCGGCCAGCTCAAAGCCCTGCGTATTTTCGAGCCGCGCTATCGTATCATGCTACAGGACTGCCTGGAGAGCGGGCATCCCTTTGGCATCCTGCTGGTGCGAAACGGGGATGAGACCCCCGCGGCACTGCCACGCATCGGCACCACCGCCCACATCGTGCAGGTAGTGCGCCAGGAGGACGACACCTTTGCCATCCAGATCTACGGCGGTGAGCGGTTTCGCGTGGAAGGCTTTCTCCACGACAGGCCATATCTCCGGGCGGATGTCACGCCCTTTCCTCTACGCGAGGCCGAAAGCCCTGTGGCCTACGATCTGGCCCGACACGTCGAGCGCCTGCTACCCCAATACCTGGATGCCCTCACCGAGGCCTCCGGCTTTCGCTTCAACATCCAGACCATCCCCGGCGAGCCCGAGCAACTGGCCTACCTGGCAGCCATTGCCTTGCAGGCCAACAACGATACCAAACAGGGGCTGTTGGCCTCGCCCTCCTGTCCCCGGTTGCTTGCCAGCGAAATCCACCTCCTGGCGCGAGAGATGGACTTGATGGCCTGGATCACCGCCACCCTCGAGCATACCAATGCACGTGCTTTCGGCACCGCCAACGACCTCAGTCTCAACTGATCCCTATCCCGCGCCGTGGCTCTAAGCTCTAGCAAGCGACGTTCCCGTTATCGTGTGCTGGCCGTCAGCGATAAAGTAGAGCCGCGCATCTACGGGCCCCATATCCGCCACATCGTGGGGGACATCCACTTCATTGCCAGTTGCGGCGATCTGCCCTACTATTATCTGGATTACATCGTCTCCTCCCTTGACGTACCCTTCTTCTACGTCCACGGCAACCACGATCGTCCCGAACATCGGGCCGACAAGAGCATTCTCTACGAACCCCGCGGTGGCGTAAACCTGCACAAAACGATTCGGCATTTCGACGGCCTGTTGCTGGCGGGTCTGGAGGGCTCGCATCGCTACAACAATAATCCCCGATACCAATACACCCAGAGCGAGATGTGGATGCTGGCGCTTTCGCTCATTCCCGGTCTGCTTCTCAACCGTATCGTCTACGGGCGCTATCTGGATGTGCTTATCACCCATTCGCCGCCGTACGGCATTCACGACGGTAGGGATCGTCCGCACATCGGTTTTCGTGCTTTGCTGGCACTCATGCGCTGGTTCAGGCCCTCCTATCTGCTGCACGGACACCAGCACGTCTACTCGACCAAAGAGATCACCCAGACCCGCTACTTCGACACCGAGATCATTAACGTCTATCCGTACCGTATCTTGGATCTGGTTTTCTCGGAACCATAGTTGGCAACCCGACCGGCTTTCTACCGCACCCGCGGGCGGGTGCGGCCCACCCTAACGGCCAGATACTATGAAAGATCTCGACGCCGAGGAACTGCAGCGCCGCAATGCCATGATTTCGGCACAGTTCGGCAGCGATTCACCCGCTGCACGAGAGTTCAATCGCGCCCGCAGCAAGGTCTTCCTGCGGGACATCGTGGCTTTTCTGCGCGGCTATCGCAACCATCTACTATCCTTTGAGGAACTGAGCCGGGCCGTCGCCGTGGGCGAGCCGGTCGATCTGGGGGTGCAGGAGATCCCTCTGGACGCGGTAAGGGGTAGTGTCGACCGCTACCGCGATTTCGACCTGGCGTTCTTGCCCAAACACAGCGGCCTACGCGACCGCTGGGAACGGGTGGCGACGGCGCGCCAGCACGGCCTGCCCATGCCGCCCATCGAAGTGTACAAGCTTGGCGACCTCTACTTCGTTCGGGACGGACACCACCGCGTCTCCGTTTGCCGCAGCCGGGGAGACAAGACCATCCAGGCTCGTGTCATCGAACTCACCTCACGCGTGCCCTTGCATCCCGACCTGAAGCCCGATGACCTGCCCCGTGTCGAAGCCTATGCCGATTTCGTCAGGCTGACTCGGGCCGACGAAATCCTGCCGGGCGTCGATCTGCAATTGAGCAAGCCCAAGAACTACGCCCGCCTGGTCCGACACATTGCCATTTTTCGCTACCTCAACCTGGCTCCCGGCGAGACGCCGCGCGATTGGCCCGAGGCCATGCGCGCCTGGTACGAGCAGCTATATCGTCCCATGCTGGAGATCATCGAACGCAACGGTATCATGGAGCAGTTCCCGGAACGGACGGCTACGGATCTGTATCTGTGGATAGTTACTAACTTTCGACGGCTGAACAAGAAACTGCCCCACAAGGAGGCATTGCCCGAGCTGGAACGAGACCTCAAACACTATCTGGCTCCGTTTTGGTAGCCGGGCGAGCGCCAGGTGCCGCACGGTAGAGTCTCCGGCCGCCCCCGCGTCGGCGGCGTCGGCCGGCGAGG
Organism: Caldilineae bacterium; assembly: GCA_003694905.1. GTDB lineage: Bacteria > Chloroflexota > Anaerolineae > J102 > J102 > J102. The sequence goes on along the minus strand of RFJM01000375.1, from coordinate 367 downwards.
CAGGCGGCCGCGGGTGCAGTGTTTCAGGCAGGGCTGGACGTTTGAACGTTCGAACGGTGGCGCGTTGTAACGTTTGTTGGCTGGCCGCGGTGTAACCTGGCCGCTGGTCAGGCCGGCGCCCCGCAAGGGTTGGCCCCGGAGCGCCGTGCGCTGGTGGCGCCGGGGCAATGGCGGCTTAGACATCAGCGGCCCGCCACAGGCCCAGCGCTTTCGGCCCTCTCCACCTTAACCTGCGCCTCGCCTTCTCATTTATCTCGCCCTCCGAGGTAGTAATGCCCGCTCGGGTCCGTATACCGCACCGGGTTGTTGCCCGTGTAGGTGTACCGGTTCAGGCTCTGCGGGTCGCCCGGACAGGGGACCCCCCAGT
>RFJM01000374.1 GCA_003694905.1 Caldilineae bacterium | reverse complement strand
GACTAAGGAAGAGGCCGACGCCCCAGGGCAGCGCCAGCAAGAAGGCCAGGCCCAGGAGGATGCCAAGCCGCCGGCCTTGGGTTTGCACGGTAGGCGGCAGTACCTGCCATTGGCTGCGGGCTCGCCCGAGGACACGGAAGTACGTGACGCCGAAAGCGATCACAAAGATCAGCCCAGCAGCCACCGGATTTAGCGACTTGCCGGCGAACATGAACTTGAGCAAACCCCGGCCGAAGATCTGGCGCACAATCTGACCGACATTTTCGGAGAAAACGCCGACGCCCAGCGTCCAGATAATCCCACTGATGAAGGCCGAGCGCCAGCGCAGCGGCAGCCATACCAGGGCCGAAGCCAGCCCGGCCAGCACCGTCAGCAATACGATCAGTATGGGGATACCGGCCGTCAATCCCTGTCCAAAGGTCAGGAGTTCGACCAGCGCCGGAGAGAAGTTGACCAGCATGTCGCGCCAGCGGAAGGTGACATCCTGCCCGACTTGAGGAATGACCAGGATGCGGATCAGGAAGATCAGAATCACCAGAGGGATGCTGGAAAGCAGACCGGCCAAGAGCCCACTACCCAGTACCTTGAGCTTCCGCTCTTCTCTGAAGGCCCGCGCCGTCATGATACCGGCACCGATGGCGCCTACAGTGATAAAGACGTGTCCCATGGACAGCGTCGAGCCGATGAGATAGCGCTGAGAGAAGGTCTCGGTCATGCCGATGGCGCTGATGTAGAAGGCGACGATGCCTCCCAGCAACCCGAAACGCAGAGCTGTGCGAAACAACGATTTTCTCTCTTCGTTCATGTCGTTACCTCATGCTTTCTTCTCGGCCAGGCGCTCGCCGAAGATGCCTTGCGGACGGAAGATCAGGATGAGTACCAGCACGGTAAAGGCGAAAGCGTCGCGTAGCTGGTTTGCCGAGGGAATGCCCAATCCCTCCAGGATGAGGTTGGGGAAGAGCGACTCGATGACACCCATCATCAGACCGCCGAACATGGCGCCGGGCACATTGCCGATGCCCCCCAGCACCGCGGCGGTAAAGGCTTTCAGGCCTGGGAAGAAGCCCATGAAGAAGTAGAAGCCCTGAGGCCGAAACAAACCGTTGAAAACACCGGCGGCACCGGCCAGCGCACCACCGATGGCAAAGGTGGTCACGATCACCCGGTCGATGTCAATACCCATCAAGCGGGCAACGTCCTTGTCTTCGGACACGGCCCGCATGGCTTTCCCCATCTTGGTGCGCTCCACGAACAGATAGAGGGCGACCATAAGCACCACGGCCGCGGCCAGAACGACCAGCTGCACCAGCGGTACTTCGAAGCCAAATACATTGACCTCGCCTCGCAAAGGCTGCACGACCGGATAGGAGCGGAACTCGGCACCGTATAGCCCGCGGAACGTATACTGAAGCGCGAAGGAGGCACCGATGGCGGTGATCAGGGGCACCAGGCGAGGCGCATCGCGCAACGGGCGGTAGGCTATGCGTTCCAGCAAGACCGCCACGATGGTGGACACCGTCCCGGCCAGGAGAATCAGGGCCAGGATCCCGATGACAGGGTTGGAGTCCAAGAAACCGATGCGAGAGAGATACTGGGCCAGGAACAGCGAGGTGAGTGCGCCCGACATATAGACTTCGCCGTGCGCGAAATTGATCATGAGGAGAATGCCGTACACCAGCGTATAACCGAGAGCAATAAGTGCGTAGATGCTGCCCTGCGCCAACCCCGCGAAGACGAGCGTTGCCCACTGATCTGCCGTGTACTTACTGGTGGTAGCCGTATTGTAGATGCCGATGACGATGACTGCAATCGCAAAGACCTGAAAAAGTTTGAGAAAGACGTCAACCCAGGATAAGCGTTCGAGGTATTGTCTGAGCATGAAGAGCCTCTCAGTGCTGGGATGGTTAATGGGCCTGTATATTCGGGCTCCGGCCCACAAAGAGTATGATCTGGTATCGGGAAAAGTCCGAGGATCGACACCTGATTTTGGTCGCCCCGGTGTCCTCAGTGATGGTCGGTCACTGTCGCCCGTGACTGCACCGGGCAGGGAAAGGTGAGCCAGAGAAGGTGTATTCTCTGGCCCACCTGCCTTGTAATCTCCGGCGATTCAACCAGAAATTGTCGTTGGGTGCAAGATGGTCAACTCACGGCGTGTAGACAACATCAGGCGGCCACTTGCCTTCGTTGACTTCGGCCTCGGTGATCTGGAAGATACCCAGCGCTTCACCGGTGGCGCAGTCGCCCTTGCTGGTGCCGATGGAGAACTGCTTGTCGCTGCAGTCCAGCTTACCCGTCAGGCCGTCGTACCCCTTGGTGGCCTTGACAGCATCACGCAGGGCCTGGCGACCAACGTGGATGGTGCCATCGGGATCGACCACAGCCACCTGCTCGATGGCATCCAGCAGGATGTTGGTGCCGTCATAAGCGAAGGCGTGGAAACCGCTGGGAGGAGCACCACCGAACTTCTCGTCCCACTTGGCCAGGAACTCGTCGTAGGGCTCGCCGGTCACGTACGGGCCGGAGAGATACATACCGATGGCGTTGGGACCGGCGTTTTCGGGGAAGGAGTCCACCAGCAGACCGTCGGCGCCCATGAGGGTGGTGTTCTCGAGGCCGGCAATCTCGGAGGACTGGGCCACGATGAAGGGACCTTCGGGCTCGAAGATGGGGAAGTACAGCACATCGGGCTGATCCGCGGCCACGCTGGTCAGGAT
>RFJM01000373.1 GCA_003694905.1 Caldilineae bacterium | reverse complement strand
CTCGCCGCCTGCGAAGCCCGGTAGAACGGCGCCGGCGGCCGGGGCTGCCCGACCCAATCTCTCGACCTGCCCGCGCCAGCATCTCTTCCAATTCCGGCGAGTGCGGCTGTTTGTCATTCGCACCCTGCCTCTGTACAATCCCCTCATGCAAAGTTCCACATTCCCCGAAGCATGGCTGGCAGAACTGGATGCGTTGGACCGCGAATGGCAGGGAGGTGACAACCTGACGCCGGCGCTGCTGGAAGAGAGCTTGTCCTGCTGGCGTGAACGGCTACGCCGTCCCGGTGTGCCCGAGGAAGAGCACTTCGACATCGTGGCTTCCGACGGGCGGCCACTGGGCCTGACGGCCCCACGTTGGTTCTGTCACCTGACGGGGTTACGACATCGCGTCATCCACGTGCTGCTGACTACACCGCAAGGGTTCTTGGCGCTGCAGATGCGCGCCCACGACAAACCCGAATGGCCCTCGCGTTTCGATACCAGTGTGGGCGGGCACCTCAAGGCAGGGCAGGATTGGGAAGTGGGGCTCTGGAGCGAGCTGGAGGAGGAGCTGGGAATGACGCGGTCGCTGCGGGAGCAGTGGCTGGTCGGGGGGAAACTACAGCAGGTGGGCGAGCAATACGAACGCTATGGGATAGACCCGCGTACGCCGCCGTATCGCAACCGGCAGATCAACCGGCTCTATACGGGCAAACTGACGGCGTGGGGGCTGGCTCACCTGAGTTTTGCCGACGGCGAGGTTTCGGGACTCTTCCTCTGCCGGCCGGCCGAGGTTCAGCGCATGATCCAGGAGCACTTTCTCATCGCGCCCGGCCTGCGCCATGCCTTTCCCCGCTGGTGGGCATGGTGCACCCAAAAATGATGCGCGGCCGCGAACGACCGCGCATCGCTGCACTGAGGGGGATGGGTCGGGACCAGATCAGGGTGAGGCGGAGAAGGTGATGAACTTGTTGGCCCACCAGGTGCTGCTTCCACTGACGTCGTTGGCCACCCGGTGGTTGAAGCTGTGGCGAATGGCCGCATCCCGCACCCACAGGTCGAGATCGTAGCAGCACTCGACGAAGGAAGCGCCGAGGTCGGTCATGTGGATCTCTTGCAGGAAGACGGTGGTGCCGTCCGGGAAGGTGCCGGTATCATCGGTATTGGCCGATTCGGGCGAGCCGTCATAGTAGGCGTGCCATGGGTAGTACTTGGCAGCCGGCGGGTTGCCGCCACGGACGCGAACACGGTAGGACCAGTAGAACTCGTCGGCAAAATCACCGTTGACGCGGAAGGTAGTGGTGCCGGCAGTGGCTCCACCACAAGGCGGCACGGGTTTGATGGCGCCGGAGCTGTCCTGATAGGTCAGTTCGAGGTTGTTGATGACAGGCAGGGTGTTGTCAAGCTGGAGGTGATGCTCCACCGGTTCGCGATGGAGTATGCCGCCGCCATCCTCCCACTCCAGCCAGAGTACGTAGTGTCCGTCTTTGTCCGGTGGTCCCAGGCCTTCGCGGTTGTTCGTGTCCCACACGGCCAGACGCAGGCCGGGGTTGGCGCAACCGGTAAGGGTGCCGTCCTTGGCGCCGAGATAGGTGGCCGCATCCATCCAGCCGTTGGCGTCGGTGCTCAGCGAACCGGTGGGCAGACAGGCGTTGAAGGGCCAACCGTGCCACTGATAGATCTGCCAGTTGGTGCGGATGCCCGCAGCGGTGCCGATGGCAGGAGCAGGGTCGCCGGCGGCGCGATAGGCCACCCGGAAGCGTTTGACCGTGCCTGCCGGCAGGTAGCCATCGATAGGCACGTACTCGCCGCAGGGCCGGCGTGGCGGGTCGCCCGGCGGTGTCACGGAGAGGTTGTTCCGGTAGAGGCCGGTGCCGCCGCCGCCGATAGGTACGATGCCGCCGTCGAAGTCGGCCGCCGGCCGGTCACCACACATGGTCTGGATGTTGGGGTCGCGTGGCGGGGTGTTGTCGCCCACCGGTGCCCACAGGGCATCCAGCCCAAGGAAGTCGGCGGCCGGGTAGAAGGGCCGGATCAGATTCTCGTTGGGTACCACCACGCCGTTACCCGCCCGCAGGATATCCCCGTCGGTGAAGGCCGGCTCTCCGCGGAAGAGGATCTCGGTGGAGAAATACACCGAGGCCAGCTTTTCGTCCCCCACCACACGGGGTGCGGCAACGCCGTCCAGACCGAAGTCAACGCCGCGGGTAGGCAGTCCGGCCGGCACGCTGGCAGGCAGGAGATCGCCGTTGCGGGCAATGACGGCCCCGCTGGCCGACAGCAGATCGCCGTCGAGGATATAGCCGTTGGCCGTCTGGTGGGTACCCTCCACGGAAAACCAGATGTCGATGTTGCGGGAATCCAGTTCGCGCTGGAGCACATCCGGTTGCAGCCAGGTTTCGGCCGGCGTTTTTGCAGCCAGGTTCGCGAATTCCTGGATCCGAGCAGGGTCACCCACGAAGTGAACAGCATCCAGACCGATGTCGTGCGTGATGCCGAAACGGGCTACCAGGGCCTTGTTGGGGATGATGCCGCCATTGGTGAAGAGCAGGTCGCCCGCGGTGAACTTCCCGAAGACGTCGTCAAGGGAGGTGGAGAACGCGACCAGTCGCACATCGAAGTTCAGGATATCGACTGCGTCCAGACCCAGATCCACCGGTGCAACGCCCGCGGGGTTGAACGCCATGAGCAGATCTCGGTTGCGGGCGCACACCAGTCCCAGGGGACTGAGCAGGTCGCCATCCGAGATGTAGGGATTGCCGTCGTAGGGCTCGCTCTCCTTCATCATGAAGTCTTCTTCGGTCGAGAAGGCCCCGCGCGTGCAGTTGCTCAGCGGATAGTTTGCCTGGCCTCTCGCCGTTCCCACCCAAACAAACATGGCCAGAAACAGCACCAGAGTGCTGCCGAGAATGAGGTACTTTTTCATGGACCTGTTCCTCCTGTACCGGGGAGTTTGCCGGAGGATTGTGGATCTGTTGGACAAATCACTCATTGTAATCCTCCTGAAAGGATGCGCATGATCAGGGGCAAGTAGTCATCGGGGTTGAGGGGCTGGGGCTCGGCGAAACGCATGTAGAGGGCATCTGTGCCCAGGAAATCGGCCATGGGCTCGAAGGGCGCATAGATGGTCTTGTCGGGGATGGCAATCCCGTTGCCCAGTTTGAGGATGTCACCATCGCTGAAGGACGGTTTGCCGCGGTAGAGAATCTCGGTAGAGAAGAAGCCATCCGTCGGCCGGGGCTCCTGCGGATTCACCACCCGGCCGGAAGTGAAGGCATCCAGGCCGAAGTCAACCCCGCGCTGGGGAATACCCGCAGGCACCGAGTTCGGCAACAACACATTCTGCGGTACTACCACGGTGCCATGGACCGCAGACAGCAGATCGCCATCGTAGACGGAGAAGGTGGTGGCGCGTTGCTCGGTGCCTTCGATGGAGAACCAGATGTCGATGTTGTAGCGCTGCAGTTCCGATGTCAATTTGCCCAGATCGGCGATCCACTCGCTTCTGGCGACAGCCTTGGCGAACTGGTTGAAGGCGATAATGTCCTTCCTGGCGCCCACGAAATGGACCGCATCCAGGCCCCGATCCCCGTCGATCTGGAATCGAATCAGCAGGGCGCGGTTGGGCATGATCGCCCCCCAGGTGGTGAGCAGATCACCCGCGGTAAATCGTCCTTGGGGGTCGTTGAGCTCGGTGGAGAAGGCCACCAGTTCGGTTTCGACATCCAGGACATCCACGGCATCGAGCCCCAGATCGACATTAAGGTCCCAGAAGCGCAAGAGGTCTCGATTGCGCATGCAGACGACCCCTGTGCGGCTGAGCAAATCGCCGTCGGAGATGATGGGGGAGCCGTCGGCAGGCGTGGGGCCCCGGGTGAGGAAGTCTTCCTCCGTCGAATAGGCAAAATCGCCACAGGCCGCCAGATTCACGGTTGTTTGACTCAGGCTCTCCTGGCCGCTGCCGATGAGAACCCGG
>RFJM01000046.1 GCA_003694905.1 Caldilineae bacterium | reverse complement strand
GCCTTGCTGCTGGTCGCCGTTGAGGTCTTCGAAGACCGTGCCCAAAATGGGATTCAGGCAGTATTGGCCGGCGTCCCAGGTCAGGTCGGAGGTGTTGGCAGGAAGGGTAATGGGTCCGGCACAGCCGCTGGTTGTATTGGGATCGCTGTCGGTGGTGTCATCGCCGCCCTGGTTGGCCGGGCTGAAGTGATAGCCGGAGGGCAGCGTGAAGTGCACGGAGTAGGTTCCCGCAGGCAGGTTGTCGAACAGATAGCTGCCGTTATTGTCGGTAGTGGTGATGCTGAGTGCAGAGCCGGCGCAGGTGCCGTTGTCGTACAGAGCTACCGTCACCCCCGGGATGCCGTTTTCGTTGCCGTCCTGGATACCGTCGGCGTTTAGGTCCTCCCAGACGAGGTCGCCCAGGCTGCTGGAGACATAGGTCTTGGTGGCGGGGCCGCTGCCGCCCGGCCCGCTGTTGCCGGCGGTGCTGCGGGTGACGCTGAGCCCGGCCACGTTGAGGGTGACGCTGGCGTCGGCGCTGAACTGGCCTGCGGTGGTGTGGTTGATGACGACGGTGCACTGGCCGTTGGCATCGGTGCCGGCGGAGGCGCAGCCGTCGCTGACAGAACCGGGCGTGGGGTTGATGCTTACGCTGGGATGGACACCCTGGACGGGAGCCATACCGCCGCCGGTGCCGTCGTCGGCCTGGACGGTGACGGTGAAGGTATGGGACTCACCCACGTTGTTGGTAGCGGTCTGCGGGTCGATGCGGATGCTTGCATCCACCCATGTTTTGTCGGCGCTATCCGAGGCGCCGGCATCGGCCAGGCCTTCGTTGGTGCTGATCTGACCGTTCCAGCTGGCGGTGACCGAGCTTTGTCCCGTCGCGCTTGAGTCGAGGGTCACGGTGCAGCGGCCGTTGGTATCGGTGGTACAGCTGCCGGCGCCGAGGGAACCCACGCCGCTCAGGCTGAAGGTGATGGTCTCGCCGGCGGGCGCGGGGACGAAGCCGCTGCCGTAGTCGAATTCCAGCGTGGCGGTGAAGACATGGGTGTCGTTCACTTCATTGACCGCGCTCGGGGGCTCCAGACTCAGGCGGGCATCGACCCAGTGCTTGACCGCCGAGTCGCCGGCCGTGGCCGAGATGCTGCCCTGGGCGGTTGTGATGGTTCCCTGCCACGATGCGGTGACATTGGATAGCCCCGTGTCACCAGAGGTGAGAGTCACGGTACACTGGCCGCTGCTATTCGTGGTGCAGCTGCCGGGGATGGAGCCGACCCCGTTCAAGCTGAAGGTGATGGTCTCGCCAGCGGGAGCGGGGATGAAACCGCTGCCGTAGTCGAACTCCAGTGTGGCGGTGAAAACGTGATCCTGCCCGATCTGGTTGGCTGCCTGCGGGGGTGTCAGAGTCAGACGGGCATCAACGTACACCTTGGTGGCATCGCCACTGTTCTGGCCGTTGCCGTCGGTCTCGCGATGCACAGGCGCACCGTTGATGTCGAAGTCTACGGAGGCGTGAGCCGTAAAGGTGCCAACAGAATTGCTGTTGATGACGACGGTGCACTGGCCGTTGGCATCGGTGCCGGCGGAGGCGCAGCCGTCGCTGACAGAACCGGGCGTGGGGCTGATGCTTACGCTGGGATGGACACCCTGGACGGGCACCCAACCGCTGCCCAGGTTCTGCCGTACCGTAACGGTGAAGGTGTGGGAGCTGCCGACCTGATTTACCGCCACGTCGGGGGTGATCTCGATGCTGGCATCCGCGCAGACGAAGTTGACCGTGTCCGCGAGGTCCGAGATGCCGTTACCGAACTCGTCCAGAGCACCGTTCACCGCGGCCGTGTTGAAGCCGTTGGCGCTGGCGCCCGTCACATCGAAATTGATGGTGGTGGTGAATGCCTGCCCGGGCGCCAGATCCTGACCGTTGGAGAAGGTCAGGTCCAGCCACTGGATGGTACCGCTGGCGTTGTTGTGCTGATTTTCTTGCGGGACCGAACTCTTGGCCGTATAGGTGAGACACTGCTTGTCGAAGTAGTCGTCGAGGGGCAGGTAGACGAAGGTGGTGTTGCCGGTGTTGGTGATGACCACGTCAAAGGATACGGTGTCACCGACGATGAGGGTTGTGAGATGGCCGGCCGGCTTGAAGCTCTTGTCGAGGGTCAGGTCCGGTTGCAGGCAGTTGACGGTCACCGTCCAGCTTGCCTGGTCGGTCACATCAGGCAGAGAGCTGCCGTCGGGATAGAGGGGGTGGCCGACGGCGGTGGCGGTGTTGGTCAGGTCGCCGCACTGGTTGGCCGAGGGCGTGTAGGTGCGGGTGAACTGGTACACCTCGCCCGGCCAGACGATGTGGTTCCAGATCTCATGGTCACCCGCAGGATTGATTAGGGGATCGTATACGCTTACGCCCCCGTGCAGGACGACATCGCCGGTGTTCTCGACCGTGAAGGTGTAGGTGATACTGTTACCCAGGGTGACGGCCGTGGTTCCCGTCTTTTGCAGACTCACCCCGGTGCGGAAGAAGCCGAAGTCGGTGTTGTCGTTGGTCTCGTTGAGACCGACGGTGACGGTCGCTTCGTGGGTATTGCGGTCGCCGTCGCTGTCGAGGGTATCGTCGCTGCCTTGATTGGGCGGGCTCGCGTACCATCCTTCCAGTGTGCCGCCTGCCGCGAAGTTGCTGTCCGCGATCTTCACGGTGTAGGTGCCGGGCAGCAGATTGTCGAAGTGATAGAAGCCGCTGGCGTCGGTGGTATCGGTCATCACCAGCGTGTGGCTGGAGTCGTACAGCTCCACGAGCACGTCCGCCAATCCCGGCTCGCCGCCGTCCTGGATGCCATCGACCTCATGCGTCTGGGAATGGTGCAGATCGTGCCAGACGAAGTTGCCGATGGCCGCGGTATGCATATCGATCCCGTTGTAGTGGCTGGGGTCGGTGTCGGTCACGACTTGCCCGCTGCTGATCGACTCACCGCTGACGGTGGCGGTGTTGGTGTACTGGCCCACGGCTGCGATACCCGTCGCCTGACAGGTGACGCCGACGTCCAGATTGCTCTGGCCGGGCCCCAGATTGCTGATGGTGCAGATGGGATTCTGGGCGGGGAGCTTGTCGTCGGTTACCTGGACGTTGATCAGCGTGATGTTGCCGGTGTTACGGACAAAGTAGGTCCACGTTACCGGCTGGCCGGCACCAATGGTCGGGCCGGGCGGATCGTCGGCATCCTGACCGTTGGTCGACTTCTCTACCACGATGGAGGCATTGGCCGTGAGACAGCCCAAACCCTCGAAATCGCGCAGAGGGTCGGTGAACTGGCCGATGAGCGTGGCCACTGCAGTTGCCTTATCGATGCGGTAGAGAGCATTGGTGGTGGGACCGTTCTTGCCACTGGAGCCGTAGAGGTTCCCATCGTTGAAGAAGGCCAGGCCCTCGATGTCCTGGATGTTGTTACCACCGGCGTCTTTGATAATGCCGATGTCGGTCACATTGCCGTTGGTTTTGTCCACGATCACCAGGTGATTGTCGGAGCTGCCACCGTTGTTGACCGACGCGTACATGGTCCCCGTCACGGGATCAACGGCGATGTCATCCACATCGGGCAACCCGGCAACCTTCTGGATCCGAACATAGTCCACGCCCGGGCCAAAAGCGTCCGGCACATGGGCACCGGTGGCAGGGTCGATCTGAATGAGCAGGTCATTCCCCGAGCGGCGCACGGTGCCGTAGAGAGTGCCGGTAATGGGGTCAAAGGAGAGACCGTCGACATCGTTGAAGTCGATGGTTCCCAGGCTGCCGTTGCCGGAGCCGAAGGTGCTGGG
>RFJM01000372.1 GCA_003694905.1 Caldilineae bacterium | reverse complement strand
GTACGCGGTGCAGGTGGTCGAGGCGGCCCTCGGAGCGGCAGCAGGAGAAGCCATCTTCGAGGTGGGGCACGGGACCACCAACCGCGTGGCAGCCAGCGCCGAACACGTCGCACGTAGCCGTCGGGTTCCCATTCGAACTGCCGCGAGCCTGTTCGAGCAGGAGAAACCGCCTGAGTTTGCCAAGGTGGATGTGGAAGGGTACGAACTCGAGGTGCTGCGCGGTGCACTCCCCCTGATTGAGCAGCGGCGTCCGGCTGTATGGCTGCTCGAGGCGAACGGGAGCGGCGACCGCTACGGAGCGAGTTGGCCGGTTCTACGCCAATGGCTCGAATCACATGGCGCCCGGCTCCAGGCCTATGATCCCGCGCGCCGGCTGCTTTTGGACTATGACAGCAATGAACCGCCCGGCAATGTCCTGGCAGTGTTCGATCCGGGCTTTGTGGCGGCGCGCATCGGTAGCCCCTACTCCTGATGCAACGCTGGTGGCTATGCCGGTGCGATTGGAAAGCTATGTGTCGTAGCGCTCTGATCCCGCTTGGCGGTCGCCAGTGCTTTGATGCCGGGAACAGAGCTATCTGGGAGCAAGAACTGGTACTCTCCTCGCCCGAGTGCACCGCTGATTGGAGAGTGTATGTAGCCAAAGCGCGCAAACGGCAACCCCCGCCGCTCGTATCTTCGAACGGGCGTCCGGTTTCGCCGCGTGCTGTCCTAATGCCCCAGGCCGCTCTTGCTTTTAGGTTATGTGCGGTATCGTTGCGATTTACGCCTACTCGGATTCCTCACCAGCTGTAGATCCCGGAGAACTCCGTTGCATTCGGGATGCGATGGCCCGGCGTGGGCCAGACGCGGCGGGCGAGTGGCTCTCTCCTGACGGCAGGGTAGGATTGGGTCACCGTCGGTTGGCCATCATCGATCTCTCCGATGCTGCCGGCCAACCCATGCGCAGCCTGGATGGACGTTTTCATATCGTTTTCAACGGGGAAATTTACAATTTCCCCACGCTGCGAAACCAGCTGTTGAGCGCCGGAGTACCACTCAGAACGACCTCCGACACGGAAGTCATTCTCGAACTGTTTGCCCGCGACGGCCTAGCTGTGGTCGAGCATTTGCGCGGGATGTTTGCGTTCGCCATCTGGGATAGCGAAGAACGCCGTCTGTACCTGGCGCGCGACCCGTATGGTATCAAACCGCTTTACTATTCCCAGTGCGCTGGAACACTGCGGGTAGCATCGCAAGTGAAGGCGTTGCTTGCCGGCGGTCGGGTGCCGACGAATCTGTCCCCCGAGGGCCTCACTGGCTTTCTGTGTTGGGGGTCTGTTCCGGAGCCGTTCACCTTGTTCGATCGGATTCGCCAGGTTCCGTCAGGATCGGTCTGCATTGCAGACCATCGAGGGATAAGGGAACCGCTACGCTATTGGGCCCCACGGTTCGTATACGACGGCCAGGCCGACCGCACCGATGAGAGAGCCATGGCAGTCGCGGAGTCCCAAGTGCGCAATGCGCTCCTGGATTCCGTGAAGGCCCATCTTGTTGCGGATGTCCCAGTGGCCGTCTTTCTCTCCGCTGGCATCGATTCCACGGTCGTCGCGAGTTTGGCCCGTGAAGTGTCCTGGGGTCAGCTCACTACCATCACTCTCGGGTTTACAGAGTTTCGTGGTCGGATCGAAGACGAGACCCACGACGCGGAGCGAACTGCTGAGCGTCTGGGCACGGACCACAGAACAGTCCATATAACGAAGGACGAATTTCTGCGGGAGCTACCGAGGATTTTGGATGCGATGGACCAGCCGACCATCGATGGCATCAACACGTATTTTGTGGCCCGCGCTGCAGCTCAAGAGGGCTTCAAGGTCGCACTGTCCGGGGTCGGGGGGGACGAGGTGTTCGGCGGGTACCCGTCCTTCCGGCGCGTGCCGCTGTGGTCGCGAGCGTTGCGGCCTGTCGCGCGTGCCGCGCCTCTGTGCTGGCTGGCTCAAGCATTCGTTCGCCATGGGATAGCGTATCCTCACCCGAAAGCCGCTGGAATGCTGCTCTATGCGCAAAGCATGGCCGGAGCCTATTTCCTCCAGCGCGGACTGTATCTCCCCGAAGAACTGCGCTCACCCAGTCTGCATCCATCAGACCTGTCAGCTTTGGTCGAAGCCGGGCTGCGACGCTATGACCCGGTTCGGGATGCACAGCGCAACGTACCTGAACGCGCCACGCCACATGGGGTAGTTGCCTGCCTGGAGCAAAGCCACTACATGCGCAACCAGCTCCTTCGCGATGCCGATTGGGCGGGCATGCACCATTCCCTGGAGATCAGGGTGCCATTGGTAGACCGTGACCTCACTGCTGCCGTCGCCGACCTCGCCGCCAGGAAATGGCGGCGTCAGGCGCCGAAAGCGCTTCTGGCGCGCGCAGCGCGGCCTCCATTGCCACAGAGCCTTACGGCTCGAAGAAAAACTGGTTTTTCGGTACCTATGGCGGCCTGGGAAGACGACCTAAATGGCTCAAGAAAGCGGTCGGGGCACTGGTCGCGGAGGTGGGCGCTCCGGGTCTTGCGCGCCCTGAAGCCGGCATAACGGACTCAGTTTAATCGCTTTCGGCTGTTGCCGGCCAACCCCCTACCATGGATCCACCTATCAGCGTCACCCTTGTGCATCGCGCCCCGCGGCCAGCGACCTACAGCATCGAACAGCTGTTCGAGGTGATTCGTGAGGCGATGCCAGCGGACATCCAAACCACCGTGATCCGCGCGCCGTCACCTCGTGCTACTCCAGGAGCGATGTTTCAAAACGCCCGCGCATGTGTGAAGGCAGACCCGAAGATCGCACACATCGTCGGAGACGTGCATTATCTTGCGCTCGCGTGCCCCCCACAGCGCACAATTGTGACGGTACACGATCTCGGGATGTTGACCGCGCCCCAATCCATTTTCGCGCGTGGAGCCAAGCGTTTTCTTTGGTTTACGGCTCCGCTGAGGCACGCCCGCCTGGTGACGGTCATTTCGGAGGCAACCCGTAACGCCCTTCTCGATACCGTGAACATCGACCCAGGGAAAGTCCGCATCATCCCGAATTGTGTTGCGCCTCAGTTTAGACCACGAGTTGCTCCACCACGAAACTCGAAGTTTCGCTTGCTGCACATCGGAAGCACTCCAAACAAGAATCTTCGGCGGGTCGCCCTTGCCTGCCGGGGCTTGAACGTTACGCTACGAATTGTAGGCCGTCTACGCCCGAGCCAGGAACAAATCCTGGAGGAAGCCGGGGTTTGTTTCTCTTGTGTCTCCGATCTCTCGCTCCGGGAAATGGTTGCGGAGTACCATCAGGCGGATGCGGTGGTGTTCCCTAGCCTGCTGGAGGGCTTTGGAATGCCCATCATCGAGGCTCAAGCGTGTGGAGTTCCAGTCATCACGAGCGACCTCGAACCCATGCGGACTGTAACCGGAGGTTACGCGCTTCTCGTGAACCCGTACAGCGTGGAGCATATCCGGTGGGGCATCGTACGCCTAATGTCCCAGCCACGGCTCCGTGAGCACCTGTCGAAAGCAGGCGTCAAACATGCCGCAGCGTTTCGCGCAACGGAAGTTGCCGAACAGTATGCGGAGCTCTATCGTGAGGTTGCTCGTTGTGACAGATGTTGAGCCATCGTCCGATATCCGTCGCCTGGATTTTGTAATCATTGGGGCGCCGAAGTGTGGAACCACGGCCCTCGCGCAGTACCTCAGTCTCCACCCGGAGGTTTCGTTGCCGGATCCGTACTACGAACCAGGCTTTTTTTGCACGGACTTTTCCAGCCCAAGCTTCGTTCGAAACCCAGCGACCTATTATCGACAGTTACGGACGAAGCCGAATGCCAAGGTGTTCGGAGAGAAGACGGTCTGGTATCTGTCGTCCCACGACGCGCCGCAGCGAATTCATGAGAATCACCCTGATGTGAAGGTAATTGTCTGCCTCCGGGATCCCGTGGATGCGGTCTATTCGATGCACCGCCAGCAGCTTCTGGAAGGAAACGAGGCCTGTAAATCGCTCGGCCGGGCGCTGGATCTCGAGTGGAAACGGAGGCTAGGAAAGGCGATCCCGCTCGGCTGCTCCTTCGCTGCCGGGTTGCAGTATCGCTATCATGCGCGCTTTGGTACGCACCTTGCTCGATGGCTAACCTATTTTCCGAAGGGGCGAGTTATGGTCATTAGGCGTGAGGACTTGCAGGCGAACCCCCGACAGACACTGACTAGGCTGACTAAGTTCCTCGGGCTTTCTAGCTTTGACTTCGTGTCACCGGTTACGCGGCGGAAAAACGTAGAAGTCCGGTCGCAACTTCTGAACCGTGCGCTGACTCTAGCTAGCACCTACGCTCGTCCGTATCGCAATACCGGTGTCGGAAAAGTTCTTCGCACAGTAAAAAACATCGTTGGTTCACGCCTCAATCTCTCGGAGCGTCCACGTCCAGAGCTTGGCAGCGCCCTGCAGCGCGCCCTTCGTGAGGAGTTTTTGATGGAATGCGAACTCATCGAACGGCTGGTGGGCGTTTCGTTGACGTGATGGCCGGAAGGGCAGTGCGGCAGAGCATGGCCGCCTCTGAAATGCCGGTGGATGCCACATGCTGGAGATCGCCTGCGCCAGAATCTGCCTGTTGGCAACGTGTCTCTCCTGATGT
>RFJM01000371.1 GCA_003694905.1 Caldilineae bacterium | reverse complement strand
GTACTCTCCCGCAGCAGCCTGGCGAACTGTCCCGAGAAGTTCGACTCGACGATCACGACGGGATCAGCGGTTTCCAGGAGTGCAGTGATTTCATCGGCGGGGAATGGCCACAACAGTCGCACCTGGACGAGACGAGCAGAAACGCCATCCCTTTTCAGAAGTTGTAGCGCCTCCTGAATGGCCCCTTTGTTTGACCCCCAACTCATGACCGTGAAAGCTGCCTCAGCGTCGCCATAGACTTTGAGTTTCTCGTCAAGCGGGATTTCACGCGCGGCCAGCTCCAGCTTACGCGCCCGCTTTTCCATCTGCTGCTCGCGCACAACCGGGTCCTCGGTCACGCGACCGAAGATGGTGTGCTCACCGCCGGTGAGCCAGTGCGTACCCCCCGGTTGGCCCAGCAACGCGCGAGGCGTAATGCCGGTTTCTGTCGGCTGGAAGCGCGGATAAGGTCCCTTGCCGTTGGCGTCGATGGGCGGCTGGAAGATCTGGCCGCGCTCAATGCGAATGGAATCCACGTCGAAAACTGGCACGGTTCGTGTCGTGCTGGCCATTGCTTTGTCGACGAGATGGATCACGGGCATCTGGTAGCGCTCAGCGTAGTTGAAGGCCTGCGCTGCGTCGTAGAACGCTTCGATGATGTCGCCCGAAGCGATGACAATGCGCGGGAAATCTCCGTGGCCGGCATGGACCGCGAACTGCAGATCGCCCTGCTCCGTGCGGGTTGGCATCCCGGTGGAAGGGCTGCCACGCTGGTAAACCGTGACGACCAGCGGCACCTCGTTGATGCCGGCCCAACCAAGCCCCTCTGCCATCAGCGAAAAACCCGGCCCCGAGGTCGCCGTGGCACTGCGAGCGCCGGTCAGAGCCGCCCCGGAAGCCATCGTCACCGCCGACAGTTCATCCTCCGTCTGCACCACGATGACCGAGCCTTCCTCCCCGTTACGCGACGGGAACTTCTCGTGTGCCTCCAGATAGACGCTCTCGTCCGTGGCAGGGCTGATGGGATAGTAGGTCTGGAACGTCATCCCGCCGGCCAGTTTGCCCATGGCAACCGCCTGGTTGCCATTGACGAACAGCCGGCGCTCTGTCGTCTCCTCCGGCACCAGGCGAAAACCGAACGCGCTGGTATCAAACGTGGCATGCACATACTCGTATGCCAGTTCGACTGCTCGCACGTTCATGTTGATGATCTTCGTCCGACCCGGGAAAGTCCTTTCCAGAGCTTTATTGAGGTAATCGGGGTCATAATCCAACAAGGCGCAGGAAACGGCAACAGCCAGGGTATTGAGTGTGCGATCGGCAATCGCCTGGGGCACGTCGAGCTCTTTCGCAAGAGCGCGGGTAATGTCGCCAAACGGCACAGCGAAGGTCTGCACACCTCGCTGGCGGGCGTGTTCGAGCAGGCCGGCGGTGCTGGCCGGCAGCCCCTGCTCCTCGAGGAAAGCGGACATGTCTTCCTTCGCACGTCGATCCAGGAAGGTGATCCGCCCCAGGTCGACATCGGCATCGTTGGTGTCGTAGATGATGCCGCCCCCACCGACGACAGAGATTGCGTGGCGAGCCAGTGTCTCGTTCTCAAAAGTCGTCAGAAGATCAACCGTCTCCCGGTGACAGGTCAAGACATGATGTGCGACCCGCACGTCGTAGTAGCTGTGCCGGCCCATAATGTTGGAGTAGTACTCGCGCCGGCCGAATAAATGAAGGCCTCCGATAGCGCATGCCCGGGCAAAGATGCCCGCCGCCGTATCGACACCGCTACCCTGAGGCCCACCCACTCGCCAGGCAAGTTCCTCTTGCTGTTTTGCCATAGGTACCTCCTTGTGAGCTGTGGACAACGTCGTCACCGTCTCCAGTTAACCCATTTTCATGCTGTTTTGTACTGGCGGCCGTGATCACGTTAAGCTGAGTCTCAGAAATATCTACGATGAAAATCTTGTTAATTATACATTGTAACGCGTAAATCCAGCAAATGAAACGGATGTATTAAAAGGGGCGACCCTTGCGGTCGCCCTGGGCGGGTGCAAGACCCACCCTACCAACCCATTTTGAACGCACCCCCCAGCCAGGGTTATGGCCGGCAGGGCGTGGATAGCTACGTTGACGGGTACCCAACTTTAGGGTACAATGTAGTTGGTTTACTGAGTGCTTGAAAAAAAGCGGCCCCAGGTCGGCCTGCCACGGACTCCTGACCTGTCAGCAGCGACCGCCAGAGGAGAAGAGCGATGTCAGACACGCCCACCCGAGTAGCGCTATACCTGCAAGACAAACACCCCATCCGAGACGGGATGGAATACGCCAGATACGCCGAAGCCAAAGGCTTCGAGGCCGTCTGGCAGGCCGAATCCCGGCTGGTCCGCGACGCCATCGTGCCCATGGCCGCCTACGCCGCCGTCACTGAGCGGATCAAAGTGGGCAGCGGCGTCATCAACAACTGGACCCGCAATATCGGATTGCTGGCTGCCACGTTTCTTACCCTGGACGATCTGGCCCCCGACCGCATCATCTGCGGGATTGGGGCATGGTGGGACCCCCTGGCACGGGACGTAGGCATCGAGCGCCGCAAGCCGCTTCAAGCTATGCGCGAGACGGTCGAGGTGCTGCGCCGGCTGCTGCGCATGGAGAACGTGACCTTCCACGGGGAGTTTCACCACGTGACCGGCATCGAGCTGGACGTGGTGCATGGCCGGCGCGAGCCGCGCAACGTGCCCATCTACATCGGTGCCACCGGCCCGAAGATGCTGGAACTGACCGGCGAGATCGCCGATGGGGTGGTGCTCAACTACTGCGTGCCGCCGTCGTACAACGACATGGCGCTGGAGCAGTTGGAGAAGGGCGCGCGGAAGGCCGGCCGCACCCTGGACGACATCGACCGGCCTCAACTGGTGGTCTGCTCGGTGCACGAGGACCGGGAGGTCGCCATCCAGGGCTCGAAAGAGTTGCTGACGCAGTACCTGGCCCAGCAGCCGCACATCGCCCAGGCCAGCGGCGTGAGCCAGGCGGTGGTAGACAAGATTCAGAGCATTTTGGGGTGGCCGGCCACGAAAGAGCAGATCCATCAGGCCATGCAATACGTGCCCGACGACCTGGTGGAGCGCATCACGGCCAGCGGCACCCCCGAGGATGCCCGCGCGAAAGTCCAGGAATACATCGATCACGGGGCCACCTGCCCGATTCTGTACCCGCTTGGGGACCCGAAGCTCATGATCGACACCTTCGCCACCCGGTAGGTCGGGCTTGCTGCCCGGCCCAGCCGGACCCGGATTCGCGCTGCGGGCGGAGATCAGTTGCTTGTTGATGGACGAACAAAGGGTTGGAT
>RFJM01000370.1 GCA_003694905.1 Caldilineae bacterium | reverse complement strand
CTTTCTGCTGGGCGTCGGTGGAGAGGTCGAGGGCCTCGTTGAGTTCTTCCTCTACCTTATCCCAGTTGCCTTCCTTGGCGGCGTCGAGGGCCGCGTCAAGCTTGCTTGTGGCCATTTCTGCAGCCGGGGCACCGCCGACAAGGCTCTCGAGGTCGCTGATAACTTCGTCGTTCTTGCCCTTGGCCAGATCGTCGAGAAGCTCTTCGATGGCGGCCTTTTCCTGGGCTCCCGCTACGCCTACGGCTTCCTCCAGCTCGGTCTTGACCTTATCCCAGTTGCCTTCTTTGGCGGCATCGAGGGCGGTTGCCAGGATGGCCGGGAGGTCGGCCGCGGGCTGAGCTGCTTCTTCTGTAGGAGCCGGTGCTTCGGTCGGGGCCGGTGCTTCGGTGGGAGCAGGAACCGGCGTGGGAGTGGGTTCTGCTTTGGTCGGTGCCGGCGGGACGGTGGGGACAGGGGTTGGCTTTTCCTCTTTTTTACCACCGCAGGCGGCGAGCGCCAGGGCTACCGTGAGTATCACAAGGACAAAGCTGATTCTCTTAAGCATCTGCAAATTACCTCCTCAAAGGTTCGAGTAAAGTTTGGTGAAGTGTCGGTCAGGATCCGTGCGAACTGGCCATGCAGTTGCCGGTGATTCCTCAGGGTTTCTGTTGTAGGGTGCGCAGGTAGTTGACGACGTCCCAACGTTGCTGCGGGGAGAGATTGGGACCGAGGGCGGGCATCCCCTGGAAGCCTTTGGTGATGGTCATGTAGATGAGTCCATCGGGCTCGTTGATGATACGCTCTTCGGTCAGGTTGGCGACGTCGGAGGCCGGCGGCTTGAAATAGGCTGCGACCGGACCATCGCCCAACCCCTGCCGGCCATGGCAGACGGCGCAATGGACCTCGAACAGCACGGCGCCGCGGGCGATGGAGTCTGGGGTGGGCGCAACAGGGTTTTCGGGGAGACTGCCATCTGCCGGCAGCTCCACTCCGGTAATGGGTATGGACCCTTCGGGAAGGCCGAGCCGCGGTCCTTCTCGATAGCCTACAGAAGGCTGATCCTCCATGAAGCTGGGGAAGTCTACCTGGATGACTTCATAGGTGAGGGCCAGACCCAGGATGAAAGGGGTAGCCAGGATGAGCAGGGTGATGGCAATGCGTCGTTTCATAGTGTCTTTGCCTCCGGTTCGACCACATCTTCTGCCCCGTTTTCGCGCATCAACGTCTCGAACTCTGCGACGCGTTCTTGCGGACAGCGGAAGAGGATGCCGATGTCGCCCTCGCTACTGATGCGGCGCTCGTAGTATTTGGGGCCGTAGGAGGGAAAGGTGCTTTCCCAGAGTACGCCCAGGAAGGTGCTGACGATGAGCCCCATCATGGTGAATTCGTAGGTAATGACGAGGGATGGGGGCAGGGGGATAAGGGGCTGGCCGCCCACATGGACGGGATAGAGCAGGGGCGTCCCCGCGTTGAGGAAGACGCCAACAAGGAATCCCACAAATGCGCCGGAGATGGCAATGAGAGGTAGTCGCTCCCATACCATTGGGCGGCCCAGCACGCGGGCAGGGTAGGGCACGCCCGAGACAACCACCATGTCGTTTTCCGAGATGCCCTCTCGGCGCAGGGAATCAAGGGTGTCGGCTACGGGTTCGACATCGTCGAACAAGGCCAGGAGAACTGTGTCGCTCATGGAAATCACTCCTTGCTAACGCTACGCCGCGGGTTATTCCAGCTCGGCGACTGAGGGGACCAGGGCCCGGCCGACCCGGCGGAGGGTATGGGCGATCTGCCCTTCGCGCACTTCCCAGATGGGCACGAGCGGGATCAGGCGGGAGACCACGGCATAGAGGAATATGAAGGTGGAGAGGGAGCCGATGGAGATGAGCAGCTCCACCCAGGTGGGATTGTATGCACCCCAGTCAAAAGGCAGGCGGTTGCGGGTGAGGAAGCCGGTGACGATAATGTAGCGCTCGATGTACATACCTACGTTGACACCCAGTGTCACCAGCAGCAGCCCCCAGAATGACCGTCGCACCTTGCGATTCCAGAGGGTGAGCCAGGGAATGACGATGTTGGTGATCAGCATCGCATACCAGAGAGGAGCGACGGGGCCATGGGCCTGGAGGGTCAGCAGTTCTTTGCCGACGGCTTCACCGCCATACCATTCGGTCAGGTAATCGGCGAAGAAGAAGTAGGTCCAGGCGAAGGAGAAGACCAAGACGAGCTTACCGATGGCATCGAAGTGCTCAGGCCGCAGGAAGTAATCCAGCTTCATGGTGCGGCGGACGATGAGCAGCACGGTGGCGACTGCGGAAACGCCGGAGAAGATGGCACCGACAACGAAGTAGGGGCCGAAGATAGAGCTGTGCCAGCCGGTTTTCATGGTCATGCCAAAGTCCCACGAGACGATGGTGTGGACAGAGAACATGACCGGGATGATGGCAAAGGCAAAGATATTGATGGCCGTTTTCAAGTGATGCCACTCGGCTTCGGTCCCGCGCCAGCCCAGGGCCAGGATGCGATAAAGCTTCTGTCGCCAGCCCGTGGTGTTGTCTCGCGCCATGGCCAGATCGGGGATGAGCGGTAGATAGAGATAAAGGGTACTGCCGATCAGGTAGGTGAAGATGGCCATCATGTCCCACATCAGGGGGGAGTGGAAGTTGGGCCAGAGGTGGCGCTGGTTGGGGTAGGGCACCATCCAGTAGAAGCGCCAGGTACGACCGAGATGGATGAGTGGGTACATGCCGGCGACGATGAGGGCGAAGGATGTCATCATTTCGGACCCGCGGGTGATAGGTCGCCGGAATTCGGCCTTGAACACGCGCAGGATGGCAGACACAAAGGTGCCGGAGTGGCTGATACCGATCCAGAAAACGAAGTTGGCAATGTAGACGCCCCAGTAGACGGGGCGGCGGATGCCGGCGACGCCCATGCCGGTGAGGATCTGGTACCCCCAGGCTCCGACAAGCCCGACCAGGATGAGGGCTCCGAGGATGATGACGGCGAGCCAAAAGCCCTTGCCGGTCCGTTGCATGGCCTCGAGGATCATGCCGTTAAGCTCTTTGGTCGGCCGGGGATCGAGCAGCAGGTGCTCTTCGCGCGGGTCCTCCTGCACGACGAGAACGGGGGTGGTGGTAGCCTTAACCGACATAAGCGTCACCTCCTTTCAGATAGATTACGGCCGGTTCGGTTCCCAGCTCTTCCAGGAGCCGAAAACGCCGTCGGCTGCGGGCCAG
Organism: Caldilineae bacterium; assembly: GCA_003694905.1. Classification (GTDB taxonomy): domain Bacteria; phylum Chloroflexota; class Anaerolineae; order J102; family J102; genus J102. The sequence continues at coordinate 2,235 of RFJM01000370.1, read as the reverse complement.
TTTGGCCACCCGACTCTCGGGATCGTTGAGATCGCCGAAGACGAAAGCATCGGTGGGGCAGGACTGCGCACAGGCCGGAGTCACTTCGCCGTCGCGAACCTCTCGCTGCTCGGCCTCGGCGGTTTCTTCGGCCCGGCGTATCCTCTGAATGCAGAAGGTGCATTTCTCCATGATGCCCCGCCGGCGCACGCTGATGTCGGGGTTGAGTTGTTCGTTGAGGGGCTCGGGGAATTCCGGGTCGAACCAGTTGAAGATGCGGGCGATGTAGGGGCAGTTGTTGGCACAATAGCGGGTGCCGATGCAGCGGTTGTAGACCTGGATGTTGACGTTTTCGACCTCGCTGTGGTAGGTGGCGAAGACGGGACAGACGGGTTCGCAGGGGGCGTTTTCGCATTGCTGGCACATCATGGGGACGAAGCGCGCCTTGAGGTTGGGGTATTCGCCCTCCCAGTAACGCTCGATGCGCAGCCAATGCATGGCCCGCCCCAGGCGAACCTCATCCTCACCCGCCACCGGCACGTTGTTTTCGGCGTGGCAGGCCACCACGCATGCCTGGCAACCGGTGCATCGGTCCAGATCGATGATCATGGTCCAGCGATGGGGTTGTTCACTCATAAGGCGTACCTTCAGGAGTTGACGGGATTCGGGGACAGGATGGATGGAGTCGGCTGTGTCAGCCGGGGATGTGGTCCTTTTCGCGGGCGCGGTCAACGCCGATGTTGTTTTCCAGAACGGGCAGCTGGCGTTGTGAGCCAACGCGTTCCAGGCGCACGCGGGTGCTCATCCAGGCCCAATGCCCGGAATCGGCCGCGGTGGTGTCGGCCAGGATCTGGTTCACATTAGCGCCGCGGTTGCGAGCCCAGCGGCCCAGCTCGGTATGGCCCTGCCCCACGGGCACGGCCACGGTGTCGGGCCGGATGGCCGGATAGAGGTAGGCGATGGCCTCGATCTCCCCGAAGGAGGATATGACCTTGACGACGTCGTTCTGGGCGATGCCCAGTTCGGCAGCGGTTTCGGGATTGATCTCGACCCAGGTCTCCCACGATGCCGTGGTCATGCCGTCCGGGGTTTCCTGCAACCAGGGTAGGCCGGCATGACGACCGTCGCCGAAGCTGGTGGAGGGCACGGGTTGCAGGTAGTAGGGATAAGCGCCTCCATCGCCGCTGAAGACCGGCGCCGAGACGCTGAGCGCTTGCGTCATGCCCTCGCCGGGTTCCGGCGTGACCAGGGCATTGTCTCGAGACCACCATCCGCCTTGCTGCAACCAGCTTGCCCAGAAGATGTCCGGATCCTGGCTCTCGATGTTGCCCTCCAGCAGCTGGAGAGAGGTGAGTCGCGTCTGGACGAAGTTGACCATGTTGGGCCAGGGAAGCCGTTTGGCGACCTTCCCTCCCAATCGATTGGCGATGGCCATGAGGACGTCGCCCGGCTCTCTGGTGTCGTACAGGGGGCGTACCACGGGTTGCTGTGCGCTGACTATCAGCCTGTCCAGAGAGGGCTGCACAAACTGGTAGCCCCATGTTTCCAGATAGGTATGGGCCGGCAGTACGAGATCGGAGAGGGCAGTGGTCTCGTTGGGAAGCGTGGCGAAGCTGATGACCTGGTCGACGTGCTGGAGGGCATCGGCGAAGCCCAGGGCCGCCGGCAGCTCGTAGACCGGATTGGCATCGAGCACAAAGAGGAGATCGATGTCGCCGGCCCGCATGCGTTCCACCAGGCTGCGGAGTTCTTCCATGCTGTTGACAGATGGCTGCCGCAGATCGCGGGAGGGAGCAGGAGGCGTTAGGAACATGTGCCCGTGGGTGCTCCCCATATGCATGACCATGTTGAGGGCTTCGATGGCCTTCACGGCTTCCAGGCCGTTGCTGTAGCCTGCCAGTTGTCCGCCGGGGAGGGCAACTGGATGGTGGGCTTCGGCAAATATGCGGGCCAACCGGGCCAGATCCTCGACGGCCATGCCGGTCTGAGCGGCGATGGTGCCTACGTCGACGCCTTCGTAGAGGGGTTTGTGCTCGGCATGGCTGACATCATGGCCCAGACCTTCATCGACGATGATCTTGCCCAGAGCCAGCGCCACGAGCCCCTCGGTCCCAGGTGTGACGGGATGCCAGTGGTCGGCGCTGGCAGCCGTCAGAGACATGCGAGGCGCGAAAGCCACGAAGAGGCCCCGGCCGCGCTCGCTGCCGCGCATGGATGCCAGAGCCCGAGCATAAGCCACGGGCGAGAGCCATGTTT
>RFJM01000369.1 GCA_003694905.1 Caldilineae bacterium | reverse complement strand
GAGCGCCCACCTTGTAGTAGACGCCGGCGATGCCGCTGAGGTCGGGCGGCATGGCAAAGGTGAGATCGAAACCATTGTTGTTCGTCCAGCCGCGCGGTTGCACGTCGATAGGGGTTGGGGGCAGGGGGGCATCGCGGTCGATGCGGATGCCACCGGGGATGTGGTAGGCGTTTTCGGCATGGCCGAGCCCATCCACGGAATACACTTCGACGTCGTACTCGCCACTGGCAGAGATGGCAAAAGATGTGCCGGACTGCCAGTCGCCGCCGTTGACGCGATAGAAAGTGTCGGCGACGCCGATACCGATATCGGCCGGGACCAGGGTGATGGAAACGGGCTGGGTATACCAGCCGGCTTCGTTGGGCTCGCCCGGTAGTATGACGTATGAGGTGACGGGAGGCGTACGGTCGATATTGATGTGCAGAGACTTGGCGGATTCGACATTGCCGGCGCGGTCGGCCGCGGAGTATTGCAGGAGATGTCTGCCATCGGCATCGACGACGGCGGTGCCGGTGCGCATCCAGAAGCCGTCGTCCAGCTTCCATTCCACGTAGGCGGGGCCGGACACGTCATCGGTGGGCACCAGGTTGACGGTGACGGTGGCGTCGTACCAGTCGTCCACAACGGGTTGGACATTGAGATTGGCCTGGGTGGTAGGCGGGGTCATATCCAGGTTGAGGATGGCCGGTTCGGCTTCGGTGCGGTTGCCGGCAACGTCGACGGCCGCGGCCCGCAGGAAGTGCAATCCTTCGTTGTTGATGGTCAGTTGCTGGCCCTGCACCCAGCCGGCGTCGTCCAGATCGTACTCGACCCGCTCCAGGCCGGAACCTTCATCGCTGGCGATGAGGTTGACCGCAATAGGGCCGACGTACCAGCCGTTGAGGCCGGGGGAACCGGTTGCGTCGATGAAGATCTCGGGCGGGGTGGGGTCCCAGCGAATGGCATCGAGTGCCACGCGGCGGCTGGCGCGGTCGATGTTGCCGGCCGCGTCCTGCAGCCACAGGAAGAGATGATAGCTGCCCGCGGCAGGAGCCGTCACTCCGCTGATCTGCTCGATATTTGTACCTGCAACACAAGTGCCGTCCAGGTCGTGTTGGGGCTCCTGACCCAGTTTGTAGCAGGCAGCAGCAATGCCGCTGAGATCGATGGGGTTTTTCCAGGTGACGGTATAGGTGGTCTGGGGATCGGTCTGCCAGCCGCTGGGGCTGACCTGAGGTACGGTGAGCGGAGGTGGTGGTGCCGTCGTGTCCAGCCGCAGGGTGATGCTAACTGCGTCTGCAGGCCGGGCGGCGTTACCCGCGCCGTCGACCGGCCATACCCACAGGTGATGTTCGCCATCGATGCCGGTAGGGATGCTGTATCCCCGGTAGCCGTCGACCGCGCCCGGCCAGTACGTGCCGTCGGTCGCCGAGGCAGGCGGGATGTCCAGCTGGCTACGCACGCCTGTGATTCCGCTGGGGTCGGCCGGTGCCGTCCAGCTGAGATCGAAGACATTGGTGTTGGTCCAGCCGGAGGGTGTAGCCCCCTGCCCGCTCACAGCTCCCGGCGGTTGTGTATCCAGTCTCAGGGTGACGGTGACGGCAGTGGTAGGGTCGGCATTTCCGGGCCGGTCGGCGAGCCATAGCCAGAGGGTGTGCTCGCCATCACTGCCGACGCTAACGCCGCCGAGGGTGTGGATGTCGCTGCCGGCCATAAAGGTGCCGTCATCGGCCGCGCTGGGTGCTGCATCCAGTTTGTACCAGACGCCGCCGATGCCGTTAGCGTCGGCGGGATTGGTCCAGGTGACGGTGAAGCTGTCGGTGTTGGTCCAGCTGCCGGGCTGGGCCTGCACATTCAGGGGAGGGCCGGGAGGCGTGGTATCGACATTGAGTTGCAGGGCGGGGCTTTCGGCCACGCTGCCCAGGGTATCGGTGATCCGATACTGGATGAAGTTGATGCCTTCGCTCAGGTAGAGATCGGTGACGGTAATCCGGCGGGAGGTGGAGACGACGCCGCCGACCTGTACGTGCGCGGTGGACCAGTCGCTCCACACGCCCGCGGCCGAATAGCGATAAGCCGCGTCGGTGCCGAGGCCCAGTGGGTTCTGGGCGGTGATGGCAGCCGTCACGGGAAGGGTGGTGACCCAGTCACCCGGCGAGGGTTGGGGATCGAGCCAGGCGGTGGCATCGGGCGCCAGGGCCGAAATGAGAGAGCTGAGACCGAGCAGCGCCAGGGTGGTGCTTAGCGAGACGATGATGAGGCGAAGGGATAGGCGTCTCATGGCATAATCGTATCCGGACAGCAGAAAAGGGGCACTCGAAACGCACGGCCGCTTGCGGTCGTTCGTTCAAGCCCCCCTCTGACGGTGACGCGGTTGTGAAGGCTGAGAAGACGGACGGTGGGTCAGGCGGCCTGAGGCCGGGCCGGCGAGCGCGTTTGGTCACGCGGGATGCAGATCGCCTCGGTTCGGCCGTTGTCCGTGCTCATACGCGTTGTGGCAAGCAATCGCTCATGACGTCCATTCAGAAGGCTTCGAAGCGATAGCCAACCCCACGCACGGTAACGAGATGTTTGGGGTTGTCGGGGTCTTCCTCGATTTTGGTGCGCAGTCGCCGAACATAGACGGCGATCTGGTTGGGGTAGCCGCCGTAGTTGGGGCCCCAGACGCTGTTGAGAAGCTGGTCGTGGGTGAGGACTCGGCCGGCGTTACGCATGACGCAGTGGAGGAGTCTGCACTCGATGGGGGTCAATTCGACGACGCGACCATCGGGCAATTCGGCCCGGTTGGTGAGGGGGTCTAGGCGGATGCCGGCCGCTTCGATGCGATCGGAAGGGTCGCCCAGGGCATAGGCTTCGGTGCGTCGCAACACCGCCTTGACACGGGCCAGGAGTTCAGACGGCTCAAAGGGTTTGGCCAGGTAGTCATCTGCCCCCTGCTCCAATCCTGCCACACGGTCCGGGGTCTCCCCTTTGGCCGAGAGGAAGATGACCGGTACGTTGTATCTGGCCCGGATCTCCCGCAATGTCTGGAAGCCATCCAGCCCTGGCATCATGACGTCGAGCAAGATGAGATCCGGTTTCTCCCGCTCCAGCAGACGGAGGGCATCGCGGCCGTTGCTGGCGGCCAGCACCTCGTATCCTTCCTCGCGCAGGAGGAAGGCGGTCATTTTCACGCTGGGTGGATCATCATCGACGACAAGAATGCGCATGTGTTCCTGGGGCGATTCGGCAAGATGGGCCGACGCGTCGGCGGCGGTATTATACCATCGCGCCATACCACGAGCAAGAGATCCGGGATTTTGAGGATGGGAGAGAGGACGGCCAGGGGCCTGGGAAGAGCGTTCGGTCATGGCTGGACTCAAGGCCGATGTTGTAGGGGAAGGTAGAGATGGATGCGGATGGGAGCCAGCCCGATCTGCGGACGTGCGACGAAGTTGGCAAGGAGTTTGACCACGATGGGGCTGGGTCCGGTGGTGGTGAAGCCGGGAGGGGGCTGTACGGTTAGGGTGTAGGGTCCTGGGGGGAGATCGAGGAAGCGGGCGATACCGTCGGCATTGCTGATGGCGATGCTTCTGACACGACCTTCGCCGTCGCGCAGGGTGACGGGGATGCCGGCCACGGGGAGTTCATCGGGCCCCTGCTGGCCGTCGGCATCGAGATCATGGAAGATGAGGAGTTCGATGGCACCGGTAGAGGGGGTCGCTGTGGGGGTGGGGGTAGGAGTCGGCGTTGGAG
>RFJM01000368.1 GCA_003694905.1 Caldilineae bacterium | reverse complement strand
GCTGAGATACACCACCGCGCCCAGGGTGAGAAAACTCACGCCGGGCAAAACGAACATCCAGCGCTCCTGACGAAATACGATGAGCACGAGAAAGGCCACACCCACCAGGGCCAGGACCACGGACACACTGTAGGCCGCCATCAGTTTGTAGGCGTCGAGCAGGCCGAAATTGTAGAGCAGCACCAGGCCGCCCAAAGCGAGTAAGAGGAGGCCCCACAGGGCCGAGTTGAGTCTGTTGGACATGGGCAGATGGTTGCCGGGGGAAGCAGAAAGAGGAAAACGGATTCAGGCCGGCACTTGCTTGGGCATGGTTTCCGGTTCGCGCAGGGCCAGCATTGCCATCATGGCCAGGCCGATGAAAACGGCGCTGAACAGCCAGATGGCGGCGTGACCGGCCACATCGATCAGGGCTCCGGCGAGGATGGGACCGGATATCGCGGCCAGGGATGAGGCAAAGTAGTAGAGACCGGTGTAGGTGCCGATGCGCGCCTCACCCCCTACATCATACACGATGGGGAGGGAATTGATGTTAACCAGTGCCCAAAAGGCGCCCATGAAGGCCAGTACGACCAGGAGCACGCCGGCACTGCGCACGCCAAACCCGATCAGCAATCCCAGCAGCATGCCACTCAGCCCGACCAGAATCGTGCGCCGCCGGCCGAAGCGCGTGGCGATGAAACCGCTGGGGATGGCAAAGAGAATGAGGGTTGCAGCAAAGATCGTCAGCATCTGGGTGGCAGAACCCTCGTCGATCTCCAACACGTTTCTGGCATAGAGGGTAAAAAAGGCCTCCATAGCGTTCCAGCCGACGAACCAGAGGAAGATGGCCAGCAAGATCATAACGCCGCTGCGATCATCCTGGCGATACACCTCGCGCAGATTGGCAATGAGCCCGGCCTGTGCCTCGGCCGGCGCGCTCTCGACCTGAGCAGGCTCGCGCACGGCCAGCAAGACGACGATGATCGCCAGCAACATCACGCCGGCCCCCACGATGAAGGGCAAGGGCACCCCGATCTTATAGAGAGCTCCCCCTGCGAAGAGGGCAATGGCCGCACCCAGTCCACCCATCAGGTTGATCACGCCGTTGGCCTTGCTTCGCTGCTCGGCCGGGAATAGGTCGCCGAGATAGGCAATGGTGGGGCTGCGAAAAAGAGCCATGCCGATGTTGGTACCCAGAATGGCCAGGGCAATGAGCAGGAAGTTCTCCCGCACGAAGGGCACGAGGATGAAGAACAAGGCCGCCATGGGCGCGCCCAGCATCAGCCAGGGCTTGCGCCGCCCGAAACGTGTCCACGTGCGGTCGCTGCGCTCGCCCACCCAGGGCTGGACAAACATATTGATGATGTTGTCCCAGGTCAGGATAAAACCGATGACCGTGGCTGCCAGCCCCAGATCCTCCAACATCGGGGGGATGAGGGAGTTGAAAATGGGCCAGATGATAGAGATGCCGAAGAAGCCAAAACCGACGGTGAAGGTGTAACGCCAATTCATGATGTGATCCTTTGAGCGCCGGTCGGAAGAGACGATGCTGAATGATACCAGGGCCCCGGCCAATGCTGCAATCCTCATGCGGTACCCGGAGGTGTCCCGGAACCTTGGAAACTTGCGTGAAAGGGGCAGTGAAGGTTGGTCTGCAACACGCCGAACCACGGATCCCGCCGGTGCTCTGGTGCGAGTGTACGCGGTGAGTTCGTGATTCGCTGCCGGCCCCGAATGTGGAGCAAGCCCGCGGTGCTCGCACGGCGCACGGGCTTTCCGCGTTTTCGCGGACGCATGGCCTAGCAACCGGCCGGAGGAGCCGCGGCTGTGCCGGGTGGTCCTCTTGGGTCGGGCCGTGCCTCGTGCCGGGAGGGCGGTTCCGCGGCCGCGCTGCCCCATTCTGCCGCGGTGAGTCTCATAAGGTATAATGCACTGACTCCCTCGTTGCTGTTTCGCGTCCTATGTCCCTACTCACCACCCGCCACCTGGGCATGTCCTTCGGCCCCCTCGATGTCTTCGCAGGGGTCAACTGCGTTGTCTCCGAAGGCGACCGCATCGGTCTGGTCGGACCAAACGGAGAAGGCAAGACTACTCTGCTGCGGATCCTGGCCGGCGATCTCGCGCCTAGCGAAGGTGCCGTACATCGACGGCGCGGGCTGCGCATCGGATATCTGCCGCAGATTCCGCCGCCGGCCGGCGACAAAACCCTGTGGGAAGACCTGCTGGATGTCTTCGCGGATCTGCGGCGGGAGGAAGCGCAACTGCGCGAGCTGGAGATGCAGATGGCGGACCCGTCCCGCAGCCGCGAGATCATGGAGCGCTATGCCGACCGGCAACACGCCTTCGAGCTGAAAGGTGGCTACGAATATCCTCTGCGCATCCGCCAGACGCTAACCGGCCTCGGATTTCGACCCGAGCAGTTCGATATGCCCCTGGCCCGGTTGAGCGGTGGCCAACGCACGCGCGCACTTCTGGCCCGGCTGCTCCTGGAGCGGCCGGATCTGCTGCTGCTGGACGAGCCCACCAACCACCTCGATCTCAAGGCCGTGGAATGGTTGGAGAACACCTTGCTGGGCTGGCAGGGCGCGATGATCATCGTAGCCCATGACCGCTACTTCCTGGATCGGGTGGCAACCCGGATCTGGGAGCTGGCCTGGGGCGAACTCACACCCTACCGCGGCAACTATAGCCACTATGTGGAACAACGTGAGCAGCGGTTGGAGCGCCTGCAGAAGGAGTACGAGGCGCAGCAGGCTTTCATCGCCAAAGAGGAAGAATTCATCCGCCGGAACCTGGCGGGCCAGCGAACGAAACAGGCCCAGGGCCGCCGCACGCGCCTGCAGCGTATGCTGGCCAGACAACGCATCACGGCGCCGCGGCGCCGGCGGACCATGCGTCTGCAGTGGCAGAGCCGGCTGCGCAGCGGCACCCTGGTGTTGGCGACCTCCGGTTTGGCGGTGGGATATCGGGCTCGGGGTGGCGAGCCGCGGCGGGAGGAGCGTTCGGGCGGGTATGTCTACCGGGCCGAGGCGCCACCTCGGCCCGAGGATACGCTCCTCTTTAAGGCCGACGACGTCATCCTCAAGCGGGGAGAGCGCGTGGCCGTGATCGGGCCCAACGGCGCCGGCAAGACGACCTTCGTCAAGACCCTGCTGGGCGAGATCCCCCCCCTGTCCGGTGAGCTGCGTGTGGGCGCCAGTGTGCGCATCGGCTATCTCGCTCAGGTTCACACCGGCTTCGACCCTGGCGCCTCGGTTCTCGACACCTTCATGGCGGCGGATCCCCGGCTGACCGTGGCGCAGGCACGCCACATCCTGGCTCAGTTCCTCTTTGTGGGTGAGGACGTATTCAAGCCGGTCGAGGTCCTCAGCGGCGGGCAGCGCAGCCGTCTCGCCCTCGCGGTGCTGAGTCGTCGCAACGCAAACTTCCTGGTGCTGGACGAGCCCACCAACCATCTCGATATCGAATCTCAGGAGGTGCTGGAGGCCATGCTGGCCGATTTCAACGGCACCGTGCTTCTGGTCTCGCACGATCGCTACCTCATTGATGCCATCGCCACTCAGGTCTGGGCCATCGAGGAGGGAAGGATGCGGGCATACGAAGGCAATTACACGGCCTATGTCAAAGCACGCGAGGAGGAGAAGCTGGCGGCGCGCAGCGGTAAGGATGAAGCCCGCACGGTCGCGCAGCAGGAGCGGGCACGCTCGCGCGAGGAACGGCGCAGGCGCCGCCAGCAGGAGAAGCGCGCGCAAGAGGCGTTGGCCGTCGAGGCTCGTATCCAGCAGTTAGAGAACGAGTTGCTGGAGATCGGCCAGGCGTTGGAGCTGGCCAGCCAGGCGCTGCAATTGGATGAGGTGCAGCGTCTGGGGGATCGGTATGCCAGCGTGGAGCAAGAGCTAAACCGCCTCATCGAAAGCTGGGCCGAACTGGCCTGAGCCGGGCCTTGCGCCGCGCCCCGGCCATTGCTCATTCCCCACCTCTGCTTTCTCCTTCCCAATCTGTGCCGCCGCTACCATGTCTCACCGCCCTCTCATCATCGGCCTGACCGGCAATATTGGCGTTGGCAAGAGTACCGTATTAGACTTATTGCGCAAGAAGGGCGCTCGCGCCATCGATGCCGACAAGCTGGCCCATCGGGTCATGGCGCCCGGCGGACCTGCCTACGACGCCATTGTGGCCACGTTCGGCAGCGAGATCCTGGCCGAGGACGGCAGCATCGATCGTAGCCGCCTGGGCGCCCAGGTTTTCTCCGATCCGACTAAGCTGGCCCGGCTGGAAAGCATCGTCCATCCTGCTGTGTTCCAGGCCCTGCGCGCCGAGATCCAGCAGGCCACCGAACCGGTTGTCGTCATCGAAGCCATCAAATTGCTCGAAGCCGGCCTCGCCATCACCCTCTGCGATCAGGTGTGGGTGGTGACGGCACCCGTCGAGCAACAGATCGAGCGCCTCATGCGTACACGTCATATGAGCCGCCAGGCGGCAGAAGCACGTATGGCCGCGCAGAGCCCGCAAGAAGAGAAGGTCCGTCAGGCCGATGTGGTCATCGACAACAGTGGTGACCGGAAGGCCCTGGCGGCCCAGGTCGATGCAGCCTGGCGTGCTCTGCTCGGCAAGAGAATCTCTTCTCGCAAATCATCCGCCGGCGAAGAGACGAATTCACCCAACGACAGCACACCATGACTACCCTCAAGCGCTTCTGGGAAGAACATCCCAACCTCTCCTCCTTTATCATCCTGGCCGTCGGTATGCTCGTAATCCTCTACTTCTCGGCCCGGCACGTGGGTTTCACGCCCGGCCAGTGGCTGGTCCTGGCCGTGGCCACCGTCGTGCTGGCAGGCCTGTGTATCTGGATCATCGGCTGGGAAGCGGAAGAATCCCAGGACGAGGAATAGCGCGGCTTTCATCACATCTCACATGGAACTGAACTGGCTGTATGAGTACACAGCGTGACTACTACGAAATCCTTGGCGTCGGTCGCAATGCTTCTCCCGATGAGATCAAGCGCGCGTACCGCCGTCTTGTGAAGCAATATCATCCCGATATCTACAAGGGCGCGGATGCCGACGAGCGCATCAAGGAGATCAACGAGGCTTACGAGGTTCTGAGCAATCCCGAAAAGCGGAATGCCTACGATCGCTTTGGGCACGCGGGTGTTCAGGGAGCCGCAGGTGCTCCGGGTGCAGGCTTCTCCGATTTTGCCGACATCTTCGAGGAATTCTTTGGGGGCGGATTTGGCTTCCGCCGCGGGCCGCAGCGCGGTCCCGTGCGCGGCGCGGATCTGCGCTACAACCTCACCATCGAATTCGAAGAGGCCGTGCTGGGTGCCGAAAAGGACATCACCATCACCCGGCACGAGAGCTGTCCCCGCTGCGGGGGCAACGGTGCGGAACCGGGCACCACGCCTATCCGCTGTCCCACCTGCAACGGCACGGGGGAGGTGCGCCAGCGCCAGCAGACCATCCTGGGAACCTTCGTCAATGTGACTACCTGTCCCCGCTGCCGCGGCATGGGGGAGATCGTGACCACGGCCTGTTCCGAATGCAACGGCGAAGGGCTGGTCGAGGTGGCGCGCCACCTGCGGGTGAAGATCCCGCCCGGAGTAGACGAGGGTACACGCATCCGCCTGCCCGGCGAAGGGGAGCCGGGTCTCAGAGGCGGCGCACCGGGCAATCTCTACGTTTTTCTCTCGGTCAAGCCCCACAAGATCTTCCATCGCAGCGATGATGACATCTTGCTGGAGCTGCCTATCAACATCGCTCAGGCCGTGTTGGGTGCGGAGGTGGAAGTCCCCACCCTGGACGGCCCCAAAGTCATCCGCATCCAGCCGGGTACCCAGCCGGGCAAAGTGTTGAGGCTGCGCGGGCTGGGGGTACCCCACCTGCGTAAGGGCGGCCGCGGGGACATGCTTATCACCGTCAATGTACGCGTCCCCACACCCTCGCAGCTCACCGATGAACAGCGAGAGCTTTTCGAGCGCCTGGCCGAGACCCTGGGCACGGTCGATATCGAAAAGGATCACGAACCCGGCTTCTTCGACCGCATGAAAGAAGCGTTTGGGCTCTAAGCTATGGCGGACCTGCTCGAGCTGATCGTCCCGATCCATACCAACGACCCGAATGCACCCGTGGTGCAGGCGGTAGTGCAGGCCCTCGCATCCTACGTGCAGGGCGGCGCGGTGGTCGAGGCCACCGGCTTCGGCGACTACGGCGAAGCGGAGGATGTGCGTGTGGTCGTGCGTGGCTATTTGCCCGTCGCCCATGCCAATGGTGCCCTTCTCCACGAGATACGCAGGCGGTTGTTGCTCCTGCCCGAGGCCGATCGCGTGGGCGAACTGCGGGTGCTGACATTACGGGAAGAGGACTGGGCCGAGGCCTGGAAGAAGCATTACCACCCCCTGCGTGTGGGGCAACGCCTGCTCATCTCGCCTACCTGGGAACAGCCGGAGACTGATGCGGATGACGTTGTCATCTGGCTGGATCCGGGCATGGCCTTTGGCACCGGCCTGCATCCTTCTACTCGCCTGATCTTGCGTTTGCTGGAGCGGCATCTGCGACCCAACGATCGGGTGCTCGATGTGGGGACCGGCTCGGGCATCCTGGCCATCGCCGCACTCAAGCTGGGCGCGACCCACGTCCATGCTACGGATATCGACCCCGTCGCGGTGGAGACGGCGCGCCAGAATCTGGCATGCAACCGGGTTGGCGACCGCTGTACCCTGGAGGTCGGGTCGGTGCCTGCCGAGGGCGAATTCCGCATCGTCTGTGCCAACATCCTGGCCGATGTGCTGGCCGATCTGCTGCTGCACGAAGATCTGGGCGCGCGCGTGGCGCCCGGCGGCCTGCTACTCCTCTCGGGTATCATCGAGTATCGGCGGCATATCCTGGATCTGGCTCTGGCCGCACGCGGCTGGTCGGCCATCGACCAGGAACGGGAGGGAGAATGGCTTGCCTTTGCCGCGCGCAAGAACCCCGTCAGCCGTGAACGAGAGTCATCTTCATCGCTGCAAAGCCCGGCCGATCTCTGACCGGAGCGGGCGGCTCCCGACCTTCGGCCATGCACCGCTTCTTCGTCCCACCTCACGCCATTGCCGGCCGCCAGGTTACCTTCGACGCGGGTCAGGCGCGCCAGCTGCTGGCGGTGTTGCGCCTGCGCGTTGGCGATCAGGTCGTGGTCCTGGACAATCGCGGCGGTTGCTTTCGCACGGAGCTGATCGTGCTGAACAAACGTCAGGCCGTGGGCAGAATTCTGGAGGTGCTAGAGGCGCCATCGGAACCTGCCGGGGAGCTCGTTCTCTGCCAGGCGCTGACGCGCAATGACCGCTTCGAGTGGATCTTGCAGAAGGGCGTGGAACTGGGTGTCACCCATTTCTGGCCCATGCTTACCCGGCGCACGGTAGCACGGCCGCCCGGCAGCGCCAAGTGGGAGCGCTGGCAGCGTATCTTGCGCGAAGCGGCCGAGCAATGCGGTCGCAGCCGCATTCCCTCGCTGGCCGAACCCAGGCCCTACGCCGAGCTCCTCGGTGTGGCCCCAGGTATGCGGCTGCTCCCCACCGTGGTCGCCAGCCGGCCGGTGAGCCTGGCTCTCGAGCACCCCTCCTGGCCGGTCACCCTGTTCATAGGTCCCGAAGGCGGTTTCGATCCCGAGGAGGTCGAACAGGCTCGCACTGCCGGCGTGGACCTGGTCTCGTTGGGCCCCCGCACCCTCCGCAGCGAAACCGCGGCGCTGGCGCTTATCACCCTCACAGTCTACGCTTTGGGGGAACTCTCACAGCCCGGTCCGCGGGCATCCGGCCCGCCGGCTCCTTCCCCCGAGCCATGAACCTGCTGGTAACCTTTTCCTTGGCCATCGCGTCCAATAGCAGTACAATATCCCCACCCTAGCTTGGAGAGAAGACATGACAATCGAAAATGTGATCATCATCGGCAGTGGTCCGGCCGGATTTACGGCAGGTTTGTATACGGCCCGCGCTCAACTCAATCCCCTCCTGATCACCGGCAATGAGATCGGCGGGCAGGTGGCGCTCACCCATGAAATCGAAAACTATCCGGGCTTTCCGGAAGGATTGCCCGGCCCTGAGCTGGTCGAGCGCTTCCAAAAACAGGCCGAGCGTTTCGGCACCCGCATCGAATACGACTACGTCAACGAGGTTGACTTCCACCGGCATCCCTTCATCGTGCGCACCCAGAGCGGCAAGGAGTATCAGGCCCGCAGCGTCATCGTCTCCACAGGCGCGACCCCGCGCAAGCTGCAGGTGCCGGGCGAGGAAGAGTTGACCGGCCGCGGGGTCAGCTATTGCGGCACCTGTGACGGCTTCTTCTTCCGCGGCAAAGAGGTGGTCGTAGTCGGCGGCGGTGACAGCGCCATCGAGGAGGGCATCTTCCTCACCCGGTTCGCCACCAAAGTGACGGTCATCCACCGCCGCGACGAATTGCGCGCCAGCAAGATCCTGCAGAAACGCGCCTTCGAAAATGAGAAGATGGACTTCATCTGGGATACGGTGGTGGAGAGCATCAACGCCGGCGAGAACAACGCCGTGGCTTCGGTCACCCTGCGAAATGTGAAAACGGGTGAGATCCGCGAGTTCCCCACGGACGGGGTTTTCATCTTCATCGGCCACGTGCCCAATAGCCAGATTTTCGAGGGTCAGCTCGAGATGAAAGACGGGTACGTGGTGACCAACAAGTACATGCATACCAGCGTACCCGGCGTATTCGCGGCCGGCGAGATCCAGGACAATCGCTTCCGCCAGGTGGCCTCCAGCGTGGGGCAGGGCACCATGGCTGCCATGGAGGCGGAGAAATTCCTGGCCGAGCTGGAGGACAAGGGCTACGAGCAGGTCCGGGCGGAGATGCTGGGTCTGGAACTGGCCGGTGCCTGACCCCGGCGAACCTGCAGATGCCCTACTGCGAGCTCGAAGGCCAACGCATCCACTATCTGGAACACCGTGACGATCTCCGGCGCCGGCACATCCCGCTGGTGCTGGTGCATGGGGCAGGGGGCTCGGCCATGCACTGGCCCCCTGCCCTTCGTCGTCTGCCCGACCATGACGTCTATGCCCTGGATCTGCCGGGGCATGGGCGCTCGCAGGGGCCGGGCCGGGATGACATCGGCGCCTACGCGGAGGTGGTGCACGCCTGGGCCGAGGCCATCGGCCTGGCACCCTTTGTGTTGGCCGGGCATTCCATGGGTGGCGCCATCGCGCTGACGTTTGCCCTGCGCTATCCGGCTCATCTGCGCGGCCTGGGTCTGGTGGCTACAGGCGCCCGCCTCAAGGTGAACCCCCAGATCCTGCAGGGCCTGCGCAGCGATCGCGAAGGGGTGGGCAGGCTACTGGTCGAATGGGTGCACGGGCAGCGGGCCAGCCCCGCCCAGAAACGCCAGTATCTGCGTCACTTCCTGGCCGTCGATGAAGATGTGTTGCTGGGGGACTGGCATGCCTGCGACCGTTTCGACCTGCGCGACCACTTGCCGGATATCCGGGTGCCGGCGCTGGTGGTCAGCGGCAGCCAGGACAAAATGACCCCGGCGACCTTCGGTCAGTATCTGGCCGAGCGTTTGCCCGACGCCGACCTCACCCTCATCGAGGGCGGCGGTCATATGTTGATGCTCGAACAACCCGTGCTGGTGACTCAGGCCTTCGCGGGTTTCCTGGCGCGTCTGGAAAGGGGATGAAGCCGTCTGGGGAGCAGCAGGATGTAAGATTGCGTTATCTCCCTGTCAGCAAGCTGAAAGGTGCGGGTCTTGAAATCCTCCCGAATCCGGTATAGAATGGGTCACAACGAAAAACATTTGTACTGCTGTCTGAGTGGGCTGGACGTTGGGGCCTCTGGCCCGAAACCCGGAAAAAACGTTTTAACCGCGCCGCGCCCGTCTCAGAAACAACGTCGTTTTCTGTTGACCGAACTGCTGCCGCCAATCCCCGCGTCTGTGTGGGGGCCTTTCTGGCCCTCGAAACAGGTGCAAGTCGAAGGAGAATACAGTGATGATGTCGCAAACCTCTTCAGTGCCCGATGACCGGCGCAATGAGCATGCCACCGCCGACCTCCACCACAAGCTGTTGCACTTCACGTGGTTGCAACATCGCCGGCTGTCCCATGAGATCTCAGGGGTGAACCTGACACTGCCGCAGTACTATACGCTCGATGTGCTGGTCGCCGCCGGTGGTGCCTGTTCTATAGGCGACCTGGCACGCTGGACTCAGCAGGTCTCGGCTACCATGACGGGTATTGTGGATCGCCTGGTGCGTGATGGTCTGGCGCAGCGGCAGCGCGCAGAAGAGGACCGGCGTACGGTCATCGTGGCCATCACACCCGAAGGACGGCGGCGGCATGCCGAGGCGAGCCAACATATCCGGCAGGCCTACGAGCAGATGCTGCACGGCCTAGAGCCTCAGGAGAAAACGGTTGCCTGCCGGGCCGTCGACAAGGTGCTGGCGACGCTGAAGCAGGCTTCGTAGACCGGTTTCGGCTGTCGGTCCCCATCGGCCGGGAGGAACATGCAGGGGCGCGAGGAGGAGAAGCTTCCTCGCGCCCCTGTTGTTGCACACTATCCGTCAAGCTGGGCCAGCGCGTTTTGCAGCAACGAGCGGGCTTCGGCGGCGATCGGCTCCAGCGCGGGATTGCCCACGAAGCCCATCATCTTCTCCGGGTCGAGAATGCCCACGGTGCTGGTGCCGTCCTGGTTGTCGTAGACGATGACATTGCAGGGAAGCAGGAGCCCGATGTCGTTTTCGCTCTGCAAGGCGCGATAGGCGAGTCGGGGATTGCAGGCGCCGAGAATCACATAGGGCTTGAAGTCAACGTCGAGCTTCTTGCGCAGGGTGGCTTTGACATCGATGGTGGTGAGTACACCGAACCCCTGGCTCTTCAAGGCTTCGGTGACGGCGGCCACGGCATCATCGTAGGAAAGAGTAACGGTTTTGAAAAGGCCGTACGAATCGGACACGGTTTCACTCCTGTCACTGAGATGAGGTCAGCAATGAGATGCCCGCGGTAATGGAAACGTTACACCGGCACTCAGCTTTCGGTCTCGTCGATGGCAGCCCGTACCTGACTCACCAGGGCCAGATATTGCGGCTGGGTGAAGAGCTCCGGCCCCCGCGGTCGGGGCAGGGGGATGGGAATATCGCAGCGCAAGACGCCGGGCCGCCGGGAGAGCACCAGCACACGGTCGGCCAGGAAGACGGCCTCGTTGATGGCGTGGGTGACCATGAAGATGGTGGGGTGTTTTAGCTGGTGGATCTGCAGCAATTCGCGGTTGAGCCGCTCGCGCGTGAGTGCATCCAGCGCGCCAAAGGGCTCGTCCAGCAACAGGATTTCGGGATCGTGGGCCAGGGTACGGGCGATAGCGGCGCGCTGTTGCATGCCGCCCGATAGCTGATGGGGATAGTGGTACTCGAAGCCGTTGAGCGCGACCAGATCGATGAGCTCGAGGGCGACGCTATATCGGGCCGGACGCGGTTGCCCTGCCAGTTCCAGGGGCAGGGCAACGTTGTCCAGGACGGTCCGCCAGGGCATGAGGTTGACATTCTGAAAGACGATGCCCACGCGCGGGCTGGGCCCGGTGATCTCTTCGCCGTCCAGGTAGATGTGGCCGGCAGTCGGATGGATGAGACCGGCGATGAGTCGCAGTAGGGTGGACTTGCCGCCGCCACTGGGACCGACCATACACACGAATTCCCCGCGTCGGATGTCGAAGCTGATATCGTGCAGGGCGCGCGTGACCCCGCCCGCAACATGCATCTCTTCGGGCGAGCCGTACTCCTTGCTGACGTGCTGTAGTGATAGCAGCGGGATCATTGCACTCCGGCAGCCTGGGCGAAATCGTTCGTCCAGATGCCCTGGGTGTCTACCAGGCGGTCGACAAGACCGGCCTCGTACATGAACTGAGCGGTCGCAGGCCAGATCTCGGGATCGGTGAAGCCGAGGGGGCGTCCCGCCGGCGGCGTCCAGAATTCGAAGGAGGCGTCGTAGATGGCCCGGTTGGTTTCTACGGCCTGGGCGGCCTCGGGCACGTGCTTCAGGCTGATGTCAAAGGCCTCATCGGGATGGTCGAGGGTGTAGCGAATGCCGCGGAGCATGGCGCGGACCATGCCTTGGACGAGTTCGGGATTCTCGCGCAAGACGGTTTCGTTGGTGACCAGGCCGTTTGAAGGAAGCTGCAGGTAGTCGTCCACCGCGATGACGTTGACCTCGTCGCCGGCCAGTCGCAGCTGTACCGGCCCGTTGACGGCATAGTCGGTGGCGGCGTCCACCAGGCCTTCGCTGACGGCTGCGGCCTGGGTGAAACCGATGCTCTCGAGGGTGATCTGATCTTCGGGTAGGCCGGTGGCGTGTAGCAGGGCCTTCCAGGCGATGTAGGAGGCGCCAAAAAGGCCGGGGATGCCTACCTTATGCCCGACCAGATCCTCAGGGGTGCGGATGCCCGAAGATGTTGGCGCGAAGATGACAACCGGGAACTTGTGATACCAGGTCGCCACGTAGGTAACGGGCAGGCCCTGCGCGCGGCCCAGGATCACTTGCTCGCCGCTGGCCACGATGAACTGCCGTTCGTTAGTACCGAGCAATTTGAGGAAGTCGGTCTCGAAGCCGTGTTCCAGTTCGACCTCGATGTTTTCATCGGCGAAGAAACCCTTGTCGATGGCAACATAGAAGGGAGCGAACTGCACACTGGGAATGAAGCCAAGGCTGAGCTGAACATGGGTGGGGGTAGCGGGTGCCTGGGGCGGAGCCTCCGCCGGCAGGACGGTGGGAGCAACGCAGGCGGACAGAAGCAGTGAAGCAAGAAGCAAGATGAGGATGGGGATGAGACGTTTAGGAGTCATGGTTGGTTGGTGATGAAGATGAGGGTTGGGGATGGAGAGAGGGAAGGTAAAACGAGGACGAATGCTCGGGTTGGGGCCGGAGGGCCCGCCCGGAAGAGATGATGCCTGGGTCAGATCAGGTGGCGCGCTTCCAGGCCAGCAGCCGATATTCGATCAGACTCACCAGCGCGTAGAGTCCGAGTGCAATGGCGACCAGAGTGAACAGCGCCACGAAGAGCAAGGGGGTGTCCAGCAGACCGCGGGCCAGATTGATGAGGAAACCCAGGCCGCGATCGGCCCCTACGAATTCGCCAATGACGGCACCGATGACCGACAGGGTGACACCGACTTTGAGGCCACCGAAAAGCATGGGCAGGGCAGAGGGGATCTCGAGTTTGGTGAAGATCTGCCAGCGGCTGGCCTGGAGTGAGCGCATCAATGCCAGCAGTTCCGGCTCGACCGCGCGCATACCCACGATGGTGCTGACCAGGGCCGGGAAGAAAAGGGTGAGGGCGCTGATCAGTACGGTGCGCGCCGTGCCGTTGTGTATCCAGATCACCAGCAGAGGCGCCACGGCGATGATGGGGAAAGACTGCAAGGCCACGATGTAGGGGGAAAGGAGGCGGTCCAGCATGGGGGACTTGGCCAGCAGATAGCCCAGGAGGAGTGCTGTACTCAGTCCCAAAGCCAGCCCGCCCAGGATTTCGCTCAGTGTGGTCAAGGTGTGTTGTTGCAGGGTGCCGTCGCCGAGGGTGATGAGCAGCTTGAGCCAGACGTCGGACGGCCGGGGCAGGATAAAGGTGGGGTAATCCTGCCAGCGGACCAGAGCCTCCCACGCGATCAAGAAGACAAGGATGGTAGCCGGAGCCAGCAGGACACGGGCCACGGCCGCGCGGTGGGCCGGTCCGGCCAGGAGGCGTCGATAGCGCGGTCCCCGCGCGGTGGGCTGGATGTTGGTCAGCGATTGAGTATCTCTGCTGCTCGTGTCGAAGAGATTAGTCTGTTCGGCCATAGGAGGTACCTGGCTGCTCGCAGGAATCCCGCAAGCGAACCTGTAATGGCGAGTCCGGGTCGTGTAGACAACCCGCCGCGAGGGTGTGGCCTAGCGGTGACGTCCGGATGGGGTCGCGAGGGCGTGGAAACGGGCAGGCAGGATAGGCTACAAAAAACGGCGATCAGGTCGTGTCTGATCGCCGCGCACATGCACAGACGGGCATTCCGGAAACGGGAATGCCTGGCAGTCACGACCTTCTTCCATCCGGACTATACCGTCGGCTCCGGTTTTTCACCGGATCTGCTGACACCTCGAGACGTATCCATGGCGGTACGTCTACCTGAGGCCGCTCGCGGGCTCGGCGAAACAAGTCGCCTTACCGCCGGTCGGGAATTGCGATGATTTCCGGTTGGGCCGGAAATCAGGGCTCACCCTGCCCTGAAGGCCACTGGTATGGGGATTGTGATGGCGGTATTATAGCAGAGTGCCGGCGCCGCGTGAAATCCAGACTCGGTTCTAAAGTCTGTTGGTGGCAGAAGGAGGGG
>RFJM01000367.1 GCA_003694905.1 Caldilineae bacterium | reverse complement strand
GGTCGGGGAGGAGTATTTGGCCTGGGAGCGAGACCCGCCAGAGTGAGCATCACCCCTCGCCACCAACCACAGCAGGCCCACCCCCGGCCGGACGCCGCCCCCCCAGCAGAACCTGAGTCCGAGCCGAGTGCCGTCGATCAAGCCCCTGCCTCGACTCCTGTGCCCGAAAGCGCCCCATCCGTGACCGAAGAGCCCCCTGCCGTCGCCTCCCTTGAAGAGGTAGACGAAGTCATCCAATTGTGTGTGGACTTCCTGCAGGAACTCTTGCGGCACATGGGGCTCAAGACGCGAGTACGCACGCGGGTGGAGGTCACCGACCCTGATGAAGCCCCTCTCTATCTGCTCAACATCGAGGGAGAAGACCTGAGCATCCTCATCGGCCGTCGGGGCGAAACCCTGGACGCCGTGCAGCACCTGGTGCGACTCTATGTCAATCGGCACACCCACGCCTGGCCTCGCATCGAAGTGGATGTGGAGAACTACAAACAGCGTCGTGCCCGGACCTTGGAACGGCTGGCCATCAACATGGCCGATCGGGCCGTGCGCGAGGGGCGCACCGTCGTGCTCGAGGCCATGCCTGCCCGCGAGCGGCGGCTCATCCATCTGGCCCTGCGTGACCGAGACGACGTCACCACGCAGAGCATCGGTGAAGGCGAGAACCGCAAAGTCACCATTATACCCACCTGATGCCCGGCTGGGGTCGCCGCGGATCCCTATGTTCATGCCTGCGCCGCAACCCATCTTTACCCGGCACCTACCATGCGGGACTGTTCAGATCGAGCAGCCCCGTTTTGTTATCTGTGCCTTTCGCGGCAGGAGTAACCGGCCCTACAGATCAAGTTGGTCCGCGCCGCGGCCTGGCATATAATACGCAACGGTGTCCATTTTCTCACTTCCCACGAGCGCGGCCTGTATCGGCCTGCTGGCCACCCTTCTTTCCCTGCGCCAGAGCTACCGCAGCGCCGGCATCCATACCTACTGCCTGCACCTGCTGGACAATCTGCCCGCGCAGGCGACGCATTTTCGCTATCTCGCTTTTGTGCGCGACCCTGCCTACCGTCCCCCGGCCGGGGTGACCATCCACCGCCCTCTCCTGCCCACCCACACACCGGGCCCGCGCATCCTGTGGGAGCAGTGTGCCTTGCCGTTTCAGGCACGGCGGCACCGGCTCGATCTGATCCACGGCCTGGCCTATGCCACTCCCTTGCTGGCCCCCATCCCCGCCGTCGTCACCGTTCACGACCTCAGCTTCATCCGCTTTCCTGCCTCCTTTCCCGCGAGCAATCGGCTTTACCTCTCTCGCATCACCGCCCTGAGCTGTCGCCGCGCCCGCCGCGTCATTGCCGTTTCCGAGGCAACGGCCCTGGACCTGCAACGGCTGTTGCGGATTCCCGCGGGCAAGATCGATGTCGTCTACAACGGCGTAGACACGCGCTACCACCCCCTTCCTGACGAAGAGGTGGCCGCTTACCGACGACGGGCCGGATGGCCCGAGGCATTCATCCTCACGCTCGGCACCCTCGAACCTCGTAAGAACCATGTCATGCTTCTGCAAGCGTATGCCCAGTACCGCAGGATGAGCGACCGGCCCTTGCCTTTGCTCATCGGCGGTGGCAAAGGGTGGTACTACGATACCATCTTTGCCCAGGTCGAGGCCCTCGAGCTGACCCCGTTCGTTCACTTCCTGGGCTTTGTCCCCGCGGAAACCCTGCCCTGGCTGTACAACGCCGCGACACTTTTTGTCTATCCCTCACGCTACGAAGGCTTTGGTCTGCCGGTGGCCGAAGCCATGGCCTGTGGTCTCCCGGTGATCACCTCCTCGGTCTCCAGCCTCCCCGAGGTCGCGGGCGATGCCGCCTTGCTGGTGGACCCCGACGATCCCCACACCCTGGCCGAGCTGATGGCGACGGTACTAGACCACCCCGAGGAACAGATGCGGTTGCGGGAAGCCGGGCTTCGTCGTGCACAACGGTTTCGCTGGCACACGACTGCTGCCGACACGGCTGCCGTCTACACGCGCGCATTACGAGGCACCCATGACTGAGCGTCTCCTGCGTTACAACCGGGTCTTCCTGGCCCTGGCCGACGTGCTGGCTGTGATCCTCGCCTTCTTCCTGGCCTGGTACGTCCGCTACGAGCTGGAGTGGTACCGGGCCGTCGACCCGGCGTTCTATACCGGCTTCGGCTTCTACTTCAAAGTCTCCTTGCTGACTGCGGCCTTGATTGTCTTTGCCTACTATCTGGAGGGCATCTACCGACTCCCGCGGGGCACCAGCTTTCTCAACGAATTCTATCGACTGCTCAACGCCACCACCACCGTGACTATCATTCTCATGGTGGCCAACTACATCCTGCAGCCCCCCTATCATTCACGGTTTGTCTATCTCATTGCCGGCTTTCTCATCCTGGTGCTGGCGGCTTTCAATCGTCTGGTCTACCGTCAGGTCATGAAAAGCCTGCGCCGTCGTGGCTACGGAGCCCGGCGTATTCTCCTCGTCGGTGCAGGTGAGGTAAGCCGCGCCATCATGCGTGCCCTCCTGGCACGCCCCGAACTGGGCTACGAAGTCCTCGGCTTCCTGGACGACAACCCCGCCAAAGGCCAGCGAGATCTGGGACCTTTCCACGCTCTGGGCGGCATCGATAACCTGCCCCAATCGCTCGTCGAAAACCAGGTCGATGAAGTCATCATAACCCTGCCCTGGCAGTACCACCGCCGTATCATGAGCGTGCTGAGCCACTGCGAACGCCAGAATGTCCGTGCCCGCATCGTACCCGACGTCCTGCAACTCTCGCTGGATCGGGTAGACGTGGAAATCCTGGACGGCATTCCCCTGCTGGGCACCAAATCCACCACCATGTCGCGGCCTCAATTTGTCCTCAAGCGCCTTGTCGACGTGACCATCACGCTGCTGGCCATGATCATAGCCCTGCCCCTTATGGGCATCATCGCCCTGGCCATCAAGCTCGACTCGCCCGGGCCGGCCATCTTCGTCCAGGAGCGCGTGGGGCGCAACGGGGTCATCTTCAAAACCTATAAATTCCGCTCCATGGTCAGCGAGGCCGAGGCCCTGCGCCCAGCTCTCGCCGAACTCAACGAAGCCGACGGTCCCCTCTTCAAGATCCGTGACGATCCCCGCATGACTCGTGTGGGACGGATCCTGCGCCGGTTCAGCCTGGATGAGCTGCCGCAGATGTTCAACGTTCTGCGCGGCGACATGAGCGTCGTCGGCCCCCGCCCCGCCCTGCCCGAAGAAGTCGCCGCCTATGAACCGTGGCACCGAAAGCGTCTGGAAGTCCTCCCCGGCATTACCGGCCTCTGGCAGGTGTCCGGCCGCTCCAACCTTAGCTTCGATGAAATGGTACTGCTCGACATCTACTACGTCGAGAACTGGTCCCTCTCCCTCGACATCAGCATCATCCTCCGCACCCTGCCCAAAGTCCTGATGGGAGAAGGCGCTTACTGATGTTCTCTCTCCGCATCCCTCCCGGATCCAAGGAAAAGACCATGGCACCCAGCTCTCCTGCCCTCACACCTCGCTTTCAGCGCTCCCATTGGGACGAGACCCGAGCCCAGGCCTGCATCGATTTCCTCAAACGCCTGGTCCAGACTCCCAGCCTCTCGGGGCAAGAATCGGCCGTCGCCCGTATGGTGGCGGCAGAAATGCGCGATCTGGGCTATCCCGGCGTGCGCGTCGATCGCATCGGCAACGTCATCGGCCGCTGCGGCCGTCCCGGCGGGCCCATCCTGCTCTTCAACGCCCACATGGACACCGTAGACATCGGCGATCCGGGCGCCTGGACCCACGACCCCTACGGCGCCGAGATCGAGCAGGGCCGCCTCTACGGCCGGGGCGCCGCGGATATGAAGGGCGCGCTGGCAGCCATGGTCCACGGGATCGGCCTCCTTGCCCGGCATCAGATCGACCTACCCGGCGAGGTCATCGTCGCCGCGGTCGTGCAGGAAGAACCCACCGAGGGTATGGCCATGCGGGTGCTGGTGGAGGAAGAGGGCATCCGGCCTCACTGGGTGATCCTGGGTGAACCCACCAACCTACAGATCGCGCGCGGTCATCGTGGCCGCATGGAGATCCGTCTCTCCACCTTCGGGCGCTCCTGTCATGCCTCTGCACCCCAACAGGGAGAGAATGCCCTCTACAGCGCCGCGCGCGTCATCTTCGGCATCGAGCTGCTCAATTCCAATCTCATGACCGATGCCGTTTTGGGACAGGGCACCATTGCCGTCACCCATCTCAGTTCCGTGGCCGGCGGCCGCAACGTCATCCCCGATCGCTGTGACCTGATCATCGACAGACGCCTGACTCTGGGCGAGACGGCTTCGCGGGCGCTGGCCGAAATCGAAGCCCTTTTGCGTCGCGAAAACATCCGCGGCGAAGTCCAGACCGGGTACTACCGGACCACCAGCTATACCGGCTACAGCACCGAAGGCCCGGAGGTATATCCCGCCTGGCTCATGCCCGAAGACCATCCCCTCCTCACCCACACCATCAACTCCCTCGAGCAGACGCTGGGACGGCGCCCGACCGTGGGCGTGTGGGCCTTCTCCACCGATGGCACCTACACCATGGGCACCGCCGGCATTCCCACCATCGGCTTCGGCCCCGGTGACGATCGTCTAGCCCACACCGCCGATGAATCTATCCGCCTGGAGGACATCCATACCGCTGCGGTAGCCTATGCCAACCTGGCCGTCGACCTCCTCCATCACCTGCCGCATCCCTGACCTCGCACAGCGCTTCCGCCGCCCCCGATTCATCCACTACCGTGTCCAGGCCCCTCGTCATTTGACAAGGTGCAACGTCCTTCGGTAGAAAGGCGCGTTGCATCTTGCTTTGTCTAGAGAATACCATGAGCTCACTCCCCATCGTCGTACCCATCCTCTACCAGATCATCGGCATTCTGCTCATGCTGTATGGGGGCTTCATACTCCTGTCGGTGCTGCTCTTCCTCTTCCATCGTCGGCGCCACGACTGGGCCTACGTCTCGGCGCAGCCGGACGAGTGGCCCACCGTCACCGTACAGCTACCCATCTACAACGAACCACGCGTGGCCGAAAGGGTGGTGACCGCCGTAGCCAACCTGGACTATCCGGCGGACAGACTGCAGATCCAGGTCCTGGACGATTCCACCGACCATACCACCGCCATCCTGGCCCGACACATCGCCCATCTCAGACGCGAGCGCGGGCTCGACATCAGCCACCACCGCCGCGGAGAGCGCAGTGGCTACAAGGCCGGGGCCCTGGCCTCTGCCCTCCCCTATGCCCGCGGCGAATTCATCGCCATCTTCGATGCCGACTTCGTGCCGGGCCCTGACTGGCTGCGGCGCACCATCCCGGCCTTGCTCGCCCATCCCGAGCTCGCCTTTGTCCAGACCCGTTGGGGACACCTCAACCGTTCTCAAAACCTGATAGCCGCGGCCCAGGGCATTGCTCTGGACGGCCACTTTGTCGTCGAGCAACAGGCTCGTTCCGCTTCCGGCTTCATGCAGAACTTCAACGGTAGCGGCGGCATCTGGCGCCGCCGGGCCATCGAACAGGCCGGTGGCTGGACCAGCGATACCGTCACCGAAGACCTGGACCTCTCCTACCGCGCCCAGCTCGCGGGCTGGCGTGGCGCCTACATCGACCGCATCGAAGCCCCCGCCGAACTCCCTCCCATGCTCACCAGCTACAAAAGGCAGCAGCATCGCTGGGCCAAGGGCTCTGTGCAGACACTGCGAAAGCTCGCCCGGCATATTCTGCGCAGCAACCGCCCCCTGAGCCAACGCCTCTACGCCCTGGTCCATCTCGGCGGCTATCTCATGGTCATACCCCTGCTCCTTTTGCTGGTGCTCACCCTGCCCCTGGCCCTGCTGCCCGAACAGAGCGTGCCCCTGCCCTTTGTTGGCTACCTTTCCTCCTTCATCTCGGCCGCACCCTTCCTTATGTTTGCCCTGGCCCAGTACCGGTTGGACGGCGTGACCGGCCTGCGCCGCCTCTGGCAACTTCCTATCCTGGCCCTCTTCTCTCTGGGCCTTTCCCCCACCGTGGCCAAGGCCGCCCTGGCCGGCCTGAGCCAAAAGGGTGGCGCCTTCAACCGCACCCCCAAACAAGGCCGCGGTTCCCCACGCCTGGCCATGCCCGAAGAGGCCGGCTGGCCCGACATGCTGCCCGAAGCCGCCGTCTTCCTCTATGCCTTTGCTACCTTGACGACCATTATCGTCTCTCGCCAGTGGCATCTCGCGCCCCTGCCTCTGCTCTATCTCCTGGGCAGCGGCGCCGTTTTCTTCCAGAGCCTGAACGAATACGCCCTCACAGCCGGCCACCGGCCCCACCCCACCGGACTCACCAGACCCGTCCATTCGGGGGACGGCATCCCCTGACCGCCCACGTGTTGCTTCCCCTTATCTTCTGGCCCATCCCGCTCCTCATGTTGGCCGCCGCGTTCCTCATTCACAGAACGCTGGCGGCCCCTTTTTCTCACCCCACCCC
>RFJM01000366.1 GCA_003694905.1 Caldilineae bacterium | reverse complement strand
GGGGTGGGGTGGGCGGCGTGGGCTTCTGGGCCGGGGACTTCTCCATGGCTTCGACCACGGCCATGGCTTCGGCCACCACATCGGGCGCTTTCTCCGCCACCGGCGTGACGACCTCGGCCGGTGCTTCCTCCTTTTCTGCCG
Organism: Caldilineae bacterium; assembly: GCA_003694905.1. Classification (GTDB taxonomy): domain Bacteria; phylum Chloroflexota; class Anaerolineae; order J102; family J102; genus J102. The sequence goes on along the minus strand of RFJM01000366.1, from coordinate 6,042 downwards.
GTGCACCGAGTGGCCCCATCTTCAAGACCGGATGATCTTTTTCTTTCACCCACTTGATCAGGTCTTCCACATCGGTCAGGTCGTTGCCCGTAGCGATGCGGTCGATGAGGTCGGGGATGCCCTCTCGCTCGGCCACGGCACGTAACTCGTCGGCCATGGTCTCCTTGAGGTTGGCGCTCATCCAGACCACCCGCTTGAAGCCGCCATCGGCGGAGATGAATTTGGGACTGAGCAGATAGTACTTGCCTACACCCATCACACCGGGTGTCTGGATGCCGCCGCCGGCCATACCGGCCAGGGTGCTGAACTTCATGCCTGCAGGGGTCATGCCCGTATCTTCGCGGCTGACGACCATTACGCCGTTTACCTCGGGGATGACCATGACGATGCACTCAAAGCACCCGCACGCGGTCATCGGATTCTCCATGATAGAATACATGGAGACTTCCTCGACCACACCGTGGGAGCCGATCTTGGCGTACTCGAGGGTGCCTTCCCAGTACCCCTTCTTGGGGTCGATCAGCTTGCCCAGTTTGATGGGCTGATTGGGACCGGTGGGATTGATGTTGTAGGAAGCTTTGCAGTCAAGCCAGTTGTAGGCGCCACACAGCCCCAATCGTTCGGGGCTGACGATGCAGACGTGGTTGGGGGCAAAGGACTGGCATAGCGTGCAGGAGTAGAATTCTTCGACGGCATCGTCGGTAAGATCGGCCAGTCGCTTGTTGCGGTAGTCATAGGCCTCGCGCGCGATAGCCAACCACTTGTTGAACTCCTCGGGATCGGTGTAGATGGTGACCTTGACTTTGTCGACGATGGCACCGAAATCGGCGTGGAAACGAGCGTGGAGGATCTGGCCAAAGTGCTTGAGATCGAAGCCCTTTTCGGCCGCGGCTTTGGAGATGCGGATCCAGGCGATGTCGCGCTGGCCGATGTGCTGAATGCCCGAAGCGCCGTTGATGAAGTAGTGGATCTGGCGTTCGAGCACCGGCTCGAAGTCCTGCTGCATCTTGCGGCCGGCGACTTCCACCACAATCCCCATGTCCATGGAGCCCTGCTCGTCTACATTGCTGAAATCTGGCCCCACGACCTCCACCACACCGTCGGAGATGCTGTCCAGGGGCACCATGCGCAGGTACTCGAAGCAACGGGAGTACTTGCCGCCGAACTCGACCCGCATGTCGGCCTTGCGAACGACTTCGCCTTCGAAGGCGGAGCCGTAAGGTACGGGCACGGGCACTTCCGCCACCTTGATTTTTACGCCCCGCACCTCGATGCATTTCTGCACCAGCCGCTCGGCTTTCTCCAGGTCGTCCTTGCCCTCGATCTCGTTCCAGGGCATGCTGACCACGTGTTCGTAGGTGGTGATGCCCGTGGGCAGGATCTCGGGGATGACGGTGTCGGCGATGACGGGGAAGCCGAAGTTGATAGCTCCCGCGGCCGCGGCGTATTTGAGATCGTCCACTTCGCCCAGGGCCAGGACGAAGGCAAAAACGCGCTGTCGGTTGTAGAGCAGGATTTCGCGAGCCTGCCCCGGTTTCAGGCCACCGAAGGTGAGGGCCGAACGTGTGGCGAAGCCCAGGGCGTAGATGGCGCTGATGGTGTCGGTACCGAAGGGGACGGTGTAGGTGTCGTAGCCCAGTTCGACGCCTTCTTCCACAAGCTGGTCGATGATGCTGCGGCCGTTGACGTTGCCCGAGAGGAAGCAGAGGATGTTGCGCTTCTGCAGTTCGCGCACGATCTGGACCGCTACTTCGTTGGACTTGGCACAGCCTACGATGGCGGCAAAGCCGGGCATGCGGCCGTCTACCAGCTGGATGCCCCAGGAGCGCAACTGGATGTCATCGATGGGGCCGTTCAGGTGGCCGTCATCGGAGCCATCGCCGTTGTCGGGGCTGGTGAATGCGGTGCCGCCGGCCAGATGGAAGCCCGGATAGGGTTCGGGCTGCAAGCCATAGACGAAACGAATCCCCTCGATGGCCTCGGCTGCCAGCAAAGTTGCCATGCCGCTATCCAGCGTCTCGCCCAGATAGGGCGTCCAATGCTTTTCGGAAGGCAGCGGGTGCAACAGATTGCGGGCATGTTCGAGCACTGGCTTGAGATCGGCCAGCTTGGTGACTTCGATGCCGGTCATGCCCAGGATCACAGGGAGATAGTAGGCCGTGTTGGGGAAGGCCACGGGCGTGTCGGGCCCCTTCTCCCGCAGGGCCTTCTCCAGCATGAGCTCGGCTTCGGTAACGAGGGCATTGGCACCTCGGATCGCTCGGGTTGCAATGTATCGGGACATTGATTCCTCCTGTCCGTGAAACGTGGCGTGGAAACGCGGTGCGGGCTACATAGACAGGGCCGTCACGTTTCACGCTTGGGTCATTTGGCAGGCACGCCATACAGGGCAGCGCGCCGCTCGGCAATGGGTAGCGTCTCCAATTCGAGCACGCGGCGGTCACCGCCTCGACCGAACTTGGCGGGATCATAGGCGGGCAGACCCAGCGCCGCTCGTTTCTTGTCGATGTGCTCCAGGGTTCGGCGGATCATCTCGTCGGGGTCGGCAATGAATTCCATCTTGCCGCCGTAGATCCGCTCCCAGCCTTCGCTGAGGTAGCGCAGCACCAGGTCGCTGTCAGAGACCCGGTCGGGCATACCGCTGATGGGCGAAGCACCGCCGAAGATTACGTAGGCGCCGGAGGCCACGCAATAGGCACCGATGGAGAGCGCCTTCTCGCTCATCCACTCGGGGGCCAGGCCCACGGCCGGGATCTGGTCGATGTCGTCGCCCAAACCGCCCTCCTCCACCATTTGCGTGAGTACGGTGAGGATGCGGGTATTGTCCACGCAGGAGCCCATGTGCAGGACCGGCGGTATACCCACGGTCTCGCAGATCTCGCGCAGGCCGGGTCCGACTTTCTCCAGCCCGGCCTCACCCACCAGGAAGCCCATCTTGGCACTGGCGATGGCGCCGCAGCCGGTCTCTACCACCAGCACATCCTGTTTTAGCAACTGGTCGGTGACATAGGTGTGGAGCCAGTCCTGTTTGCTGCGGGGGTTGTTGCAGCCTACGATGGCCGCCACGCCACGGATGCGGCCTGCCATGATGGCGTCGTTCAGCGGGCGGAAGGAGCCGCGATAGCTACCACCCAGCATGTAGTTGATGTATTCGTGCGAAAAGCCGGGGATCAGGTCACTGCGCACATCGGGGATGTGGGTCTCGCCGCGATTGGGGTAGTTGTCGATGGCCACCTTCAGGATCTCTTTGGCGACGCTGAGGGCGCGGTGTTCATCGAATTCGATATGAGTCGCGCCCATGATCTGGACCTTGGGCGAGGTGGTGATGATCTTGGTGTGGAAGCGCTCGGCCAGGGCCACCAGGGCCTGCATGATGCACTGCACGTCTACCACCAGCGCTTCTACCGCGCCGGTCAGAATCGAGAGTTCCTGATGGAGGAAGTTGCCCGCGGCGGGGATGCCCTGTCGCATCAGGATCTCGTTGGCGGTGCAGCAGATGCCCGAGAGATTGACTCCCTTCGCTCCCTTCGAGCGGGCATATTCAATGATCTCGGGATCTTGTGTGGCTGCAACCATCATCTGGCTGAGGGTAGGCTCATGGCCGTGTACCACCACATTGACCATGTCGTCCTTGAGCACGCCCAGGTTGGCCTGGCCCAGGATGGGTGCCGGTGTACCGAAGAGGATGTCGGAGATATCGGTGGCGATCATGCTGCCACCCCAGCCGTCGGCGAGGGCCGTGCGGATGGCGTGTTGCAGCAGGTGCTCGTAGTGCTGATCGTCACCGATGTGAGTTCGGTGCAACGCTTCGACCGTCTCTCTGTCGATTCCCCGCGGGACGACACCCTGTTCCCTCCACAGCTTCTGGCGTTTTGGCGGAGCCCGCCTGATGACCACGACTTCCCCTTTCTGCTGCCCAAACTGGGCAATGTACAGGTCTGCCAGGTCGTTGGCGATTTCCTCAGGCGAACGTCCTTCGATGGGAATGTCGTACTTCTGTGCGACCAGCCGTAGCTTGGCCACGTCGCGGATCATGAAACCTTCTGCCTGGCCGTTGGCCACGGCCTTGAGCGTGAAGGCCAGATCGCGACCGTGATCGGAATGTGCGGCCGAGCCCGCGGCAATGGCGCGCACGAAGTTCCGGGCCTGGATGGTGTCGATGGTCGCGCCGCAGACCCCTGTCTGACCCTCTTTTGTCAGACGGCAGGGCCCCATGCCGCACTGCTTGCAGCACATGCCGGCGCCGCCAATGTTGCACGGCACCATGTCGAGGGCACGGGTGAAGGCGGTATCCAGTCCAAGCTCCTCCGCCCGTGTGATCATTTCTTGGGCAGCAGGGTCGGCAGTGAATTCCTCGGGCCGCACTTCCTTCTTTCTAGCCATTGTTTACCTCCTGAGGTGAGTGGCGGTGCGGGTGTCGCCTCAGACGGGAGAACAAACCCGCTCAGGTCTCTACACCCCACGCCGTTCGTTCAGTCTTCCATGGTGGGGATAGGCCCCAGACCGGGACAGGGCCACAGCGGTCTGCCGCCCGTGGGCACCTCCTGGCTGAAGGTCACGACGGGGCCTGCCTGCTCGAATGCAGTCGAGTGCCGGAAGAAGACTTCCTCGCGTTCGGCTTCTGTTGCAGGTTTGTCGGTCTCTTTGGGAACCGGCAGCTCGTCCAGATAGCCGGCTTTGTCCAGAACCGTTTCGATGGCTTCCGGGCTCACCTTGCCCGGCTCGTACGTGACTTCGACGACTTGAAAGGCGCTGCTGGCGTACACGTCCTCTACGCCGGGGAGTTCCAGCAACAGGCGTCTGACCTCCTTGACATGGTGATCGCCGTACATTGCCGGAACTGAGAAGGTGGCAGTTTCCATGTAATCCTGCCGGTTCGGTGGTTGTTGGGTAGACGGTTGGCGGTGGTGCTCAGGGCCGGGAAGTAGATTTCCCGGCAAGGACACGATATGAAAAACGCCATCGGCTTCGGTAGAAAGCCAATGACGTGAACCTTGTTGAGCCATGTGCGGGGGACGTCATTGGCGCCGCTTCAGCTATTCCTTTCTTTGACAGGCTGCCCCACAGTGGGAGGCAACGTTGCCGGGCACATGGCATGGGGACAGGCTGGTTGCCGAATCTATGAACCTTAGTTTCAGTTTAGCAGGAGAACGATGCCGCGCCATGATCTAAGTCATAGGTGGGGCAGAGATTTGTGCAAAACTTGAGCAATCCCGAAATTGTGTTTCTCTTGTTGAGTCTTTCACCTCCAGAGGGTGGCTTTCACCGACCCAAAATGCGGATCGACGAAGGTCGGGCTCCGGGGCAGCCTGCGCGGGCCGGCTTCCGGCCGGTCGCTGACGCCGACTGGAAGTCAGCCACTTCAGGCCTTCGGCCGGCGGTTGGATGTGGCCGCGACGTTTCCAGGGGGCGCCGCACGCGAGCTGCCCCCAAATTGGAACGCACCCCCGGTTTCGAATTCTCTTGACAAGACGAACCAATTGTGCTAGGATACTGATATCGTTTCCGTGAACGATAACGGAGCTGTGTTGGCCGGCGAAAACTGAGTAAACTTCAAATCTGCTGGCCTGAGCATGCTCTGCATCATGAACGGCACAGACCCGCGGAAACGATGTCAGGTGCGTCACCAAATCGCCCTTCCGCCCTGTCATTCGCAGAGAGCTCGCGCTCGCCGCGACAGGCCGGCGGAAAGGGGCATTGCGGTGGCCATCCAGACTACGGCGGGTGTGCATTGCCGGTATGCCCGCCAGGCAAGAGGAGGTGAGGCCGAGCAAATCTAGTGCAAGTTGGCGCCTGCCACGCCAAAGAGAGAGTCACCATCAGGCCTGAGACGGGGAGTCGCAGGCCTCCAACCGTCACGTAAAGCAGGAGGTTCATGATGAAACGGTTGGTTCTCATCGCAGGCTTAGCGGTCTTGGTGGTTTCTCTGCTGGCGGCATGTGCGGCAGCTCCTGCCCAGCCGCAAGTTATCAAGGAAACCGTCGTCGTGGAGAAGGAGGTGGTTGTCACGCCCACCCCGGAGCCGACCCCCGCACCCACCTT
>RFJM01000365.1 GCA_003694905.1 Caldilineae bacterium | reverse complement strand
GTTCTCGGTGGCCAGATCGCCCGTGATGGCGGCAGCACGGTGGCTCTTGCCCAATTCATTCAGGGTGCGGTACAGCAGTTCGGTCTTGCCCGAACCGGGACTGCTGACAAGGTTGGCGACGAAAACACCGTGCCGGGAAAATCGCATCCGCAACTCGCGCGCGAGTTCATCGTTCTTGCTGAGAATGTTCTTGCGAAGGGTGAGAATGCGGGGTTGTGCCATGATACGGCTCCGGAGCAAGGGATGGAATGACGCCGGGATTATACCCGGAACTTGTGCGAGCACACGAATGTGCCTCCGGCCGGGCTGATTGGAAGGTGGCTGGCTGACGTGCAAAAAAGAATCAGGTAGGCTAGAATCATACGTGTTCTCAGACATACGGAAGGGCACATCGTGGCGCCAACGGAGTAGCCTGCGGCCCGCGCCTACACTGTCCTCCGAACTCTGTCTTCCCAAGGATTTGTTCGATGTCCAGACCTATCAAACTCATCATCAGCTACGACATGAAACCGGGCCGAGAAGAGGCCTGCCATCAGTATATGGTCCAGGAGTTGGGTGCCACGCTTAGCGCTTTTGGTTTCCAGTTCACCGATGCCTGGTACACCGCCTGGGGCAATGGTCCGCAGATCATGGGTTGTGGCTTGCTGGAGGACATCGAAGTGGCCAGAGAGCTTCTGCAAAGTGAGTTATGGAAGGAGGCCATGGAGGGGCTGCGGCCGCTGGTCAACGACTTTTCGGTACGGCTGGTCGAACCCGCGGGCACGTTTCAGATATAGGCTCTTCCCAGAGGGGCGCAGCCGGCGCCGGCGTGGTCCCTTGCAGCACAAGTCGGACGCGTTTGCCGCCTAGGGCCAAATGCCGGGTAAACCGGCCACGCGTAGAGAAATGAAGCAAATATCACCTGTCTCAGCAACCCTGGACGCACCTTTTGTCGAAGACCTCCCCCTCCGGGCGAGTGACGGGTTCGGCCACCGGCGAGCACGTGCTGTCCTCTCGCGGCCAGGGCAGGAGAAGACCGCGAGTCAACCCTCCCGCGATAGACGATTCGGCCGGGCATGGCCGCGACCACGCCTTATCCGAAGCGGCCCGACAGCAGCGACTCTGCCCGCGAATCTCACCTCCTCGGAAGCTATGTTGCAGACGCACGCACAAAGCATGCTATGATGGGATGGGGTTGCGAAGGTCACCTGCCCAAGGCCCGATCTGAGATCCCGTAGAAACAATCACATCTCAAAGGAGACTTAAACATGGCCATCAGACATGCCTCTGCCGTCTGGCAAGGAACCCTCAAAGAAGGCGCAGGCACCATGAAGTTGGGAAGCGGCGCCTTCGAAGGTGCTTACAGCTTTTCCTCCCGCTTCGAAGAAGGAGAGGGAACCAACCCCGAAGAGCTTATCGGAGCGGCTCACGCCGGCTGTTTCTCCATGTTCCTCTCGGCGCTGCTGACCGAGGCGGGCTTCACGCCAACCCGCATTGAGACCACTGCCAGGGTTCACCTGCGGCAAGGTCCTACTATCGCCCTCATCGAACTGGACACGCAGGTGGAGGTGCCTGGGTTGGACGATGCAAAGCTGCAAGACCTGGCTACCCAGGCCAAGGAGAACTGTCCGGTATCCAAGGCCCTGGCCGGTCCTGAAATCCAGATGACCGCGACATTGGTCGGCGCCTGAGCCTGCCGGCCCCCTTGGAAGATGAGCGCCCAGGCATAACCTGGGCGCTTCGTTTTTCCCTCTCGCCCGGTTGCTCAGGACTGGCCGGCATCGAAGGCTGCATCCACCGGCACCTTCATGCCCGAGGCCAGGGCATTGGTGAAGTGGGCCATCGAAACCACGGCCAGCAACTCCTGATACTGGGCTTCCGTCATGCCTTTGGCGCGAGCCGAGGCCGTATGCGAGTGAATGCAATACTCGCAGTTGTTGGCGATGGAGACGGCGATGTAGATCATCTCCTTGGTGAGGGGATCCAGAGCGCCGGGAGCCATCACCACCTTGAGCTGCTCCCACGTGCGTTTGAGCAATTCGGGATGGTGGGCCAGGGCCTTCCAAAAATGATTGACATCATCGATGCCGCGAGTCTGCATGATGTCGTCGAAAACGGCTTTCACCTCGGGAGAGGCATCTTCGTACTGGATGAGGGAGACGGTGGACATGGGGTATACCTCGTATAGCGTAGCACTGGACTCCCATGGTGTTGCCGGAGTCTCTCGGCGGGCACCGCGGCCCTTGTACGAGAATTGGGGCCGATCTCGGACAAGGCGAGTACTCCACGGCTGCGATGCAGCCAGTCGCTCGGAGCCAACACCAATGGGGCAAAGCGGGGACTATGGATTTGCTGCCAGAAGGGTTTGAACGGTCTACGTGCGTCCGAATTGACGTTCGAGCTGGGCCGCGCTCAGATGGAGGGTGGTGGGGCGGCCATGCGGGCAGGTCCTGGGGTTCTTGCACGCCTCCAGTTGACGCAGGAGTTCGCGTTGCTCGGCCAGAGAAAGGACCTGGCCGGCCTTGATAGCCATCCGCTTGCAGATAATCTTCACCAGTTCATCCTCGCGCGCCTGCCCTACCCGGTCGTACTCTTCGGCCAGGCTCTCCGCCACCTCCTCCAGGAGACTGCGGGGATCCTGCCGGCCCATGAACGCCGGCACCGCCCGCAACAGGTAGCTGCCCTCGCCAAACGGCTCGATGTCGAAACCGCTTTGCTGCAATGTGGACAGGTGCTCGGCGATGAATCCTGCCAGCCGCGAACCCAGTTCCAGGGTGATGGGCTCCAGGAGTTGCTGGCGGGCAATGGGCTGGCGGGGCGCTTCCACGATCTGTTCGTACAGGATGCGCTCGTGCGCCGCGTGCTGGTCGATCAGATACATTCCCTCGGGACCCTCGGCAACCAGGTAGGTGGCCGCGATCTGGCCCACAGGCCGCAGGGGAGGAAGGACGTCCTTCGGTGAGGAAGATGGTGGGGGAGCAACGGACGCGTCCTCAGCACCCTCCGTAGCAGGCGCGGTGCGACCGGATTGTCGTTGCAGATCCATGGCCAGTTGGGCTGCCGAGGGGTTTGTCTTCCCCGCCTGCAGCAGAGACTCCCGTCGTGCGGCCCAGGCTTCCCGGCCTGCCAGGGACGACGAAGGCTTCCACTCCGCCAGCGGTGCCTCGACCGTCAGGGTGCGGTGCACGGCCCTCTGCACGGCCCTGAACACCAGGGGGGCCTCGCGAAAACGTACCTCTGCCTTGGTGGGATGCACGTTGACATCGACCCGCCCGGGATCGAGCTCGATGAAGATGGCGGCAAGGGGATAGCGCCCGCCGGGCAGCAAAGTGTGATAGGCCTGTACGACGGCAAAGGTGAGATTCCGATCCTGAATGTAGCGGCGGTTGACAAAGATCTCGATGTAACTGCGGTTAGCTCGATGCAAGGTCGGGGGGCTCACGAAGCCGCTGACCGCGATATCAGGTGCCGCCGGGTCGCCGGCGACGGGGATCTCCAACAGTTGCCGGGCAATCTCCGGTCCGTAAACCTTCAATAGAGTCTGCAATCTATCGCCCGTGCCCGGTGATTGGAAGCTGAGCCGGCCTTCCACCACGTAGGTGAAGCGAACCTCCGGATAGGCCAGGGCATAGCGCGTGACAATGCGCGCGATATGCCCGGCCTCGGTCGTCTCGGTACGCAGGAACTTGAGACGAGCCGGCACATTCCAAAAAAGATGTTCCACGGTAATAGCCGTGCCGGGCGGAGCCCCGATGGGACGCTGTCCCACCAGCTTGCTACCCTCCCATCGTAATTCTACCCCCACCTCCTCCTGGCGCGAGCGCGTGACCAGGGTGGTTTTGCTCACCGCCGAGATGGCAGCCAGGGCTTCCCCGCGAAAGCCCAGCGTACCGATGTGTTCTAGTTCTTCGGCCGAGCGCAGTTTCGAGGTGGCGTGCCGCTGAAAGGCAAGGGGTGCTTCGGCAGCCGGCATGCCCTCTCCGTTGTCGATCACCCTGAGCAGGCGTTTGCCTCCGCCTCGGATCTCGACGCGAATGTCAGTGGCGCCAGCGTCCAGGCTGTTTTCGATCAGTTCTTTGGCCACCGAAGCGGGGCGTTCCACCACCTCGCCGGCCGCGATTTTGTCGGCAACATCCGGGGGTAATATGTGAATGGGCATGCACCCATTATAGCAGCCCTGGGCGCCAACACCCACACGCACCTTTGCCAGGAGTTGTCGGCCGCCGCTTTTGGCCGGCGGGTCGCGCCAACGCCATGTGGCGGTGACAGGCTGGAAAACCCGTCCCACGTTCGGCCCGGCTGAGAAGCTGACACCTCGGCCGCCTGTCTCGCCTGCCGACGCCGCAAATGCGGGG
>RFJM01000364.1 GCA_003694905.1 Caldilineae bacterium | reverse complement strand
TACTACAGCGAACTGGGAGGCGCCGAGGTCTGGTTCAAGTGCGAAAATCTGCAACACACAGGCTCCTTCAAAGCGCGGGGTGCTCTGAACAAAGTTCTCTCTCTTCAACCTACGGAGCACACCTGTGTTGTCACCGCTTCCACAGGCAACCACGGCGCTGCTGTCGCCTATGCCTTGCGACAGATCGGCCTGCCCGGCATCGTCTACGTTCCCGAAGCAGCCGCGGCCACCAAAGTCGAGGCCATGAAACGGTGGGGCATCGAAGTCCGTCACCACGGCTGCGATCCTCTCGAGACCGAACTCTACGCCCGACGTTATGCCCAGACCCATCGCGCCGTCTACATCCCCCCTTACAACGACCCCCACATCATTGCCGGCCAGGGTACTATCGGCCTCGAACTACAGAACCAGCTTGACACCATCGACGCCCTTTTCGTGGCCGTGGGGGGTGGCGGACTCATCAGCGGCATCGCAGTCTGGCTCAAAGCCGTGATGCCCGGTATCCAGATCGTCGGCTGTTCGCCGCAGAACTCCGCCGTCATGGCCCACTCTGTACGGGCCGGCCGCATCCTCGACCTCCCTTCTCAACCTACCCTTTCCGACGGCACGGCCGGTGGTGTCGAACCCGATGCCATCACTTTTCCCCTCTGCCGTGATCTCGTCGACACCTGGATCGAAGTTTCCGAAGAAGAGATCGCCGCCGAATTGCTCCGATTCATCGAACTCCACCATATGCTCATCGAGGGCGCGGCTGCCGTCCCTATTGCCGCCTACCGCAAGCTACATCCCCGCTTCCGCGACAAACGCGTCGTCATCCTGCTGTGTGGCGCCAACATCAGCCTCTCTACCCTCAGGGAGCTCCTGGCATGACGCACATCTTCACCCGCGAACAAATCGAACGAATCCTCCCCTCACTCCATCTGTTACCGGCCATCGAAGACGGCTTTGCCCGCTACTCCGCAGGGGATGCTGTTGTTCCGCCGGTTGGTGAACTCCTTCTCCCCGGGGGCGAGGTACACATCAAGTATGGGTACCTGCGTGACGATCCCTACTACGTGGTCAAAATCGCCTCGGGTTTCTACGGCAATCCTCAGATAGGGTTGCCCAGCAGCAACGGTCTGATGCTCCTCTTTTCTCAACAGACCGGCACGCTGGAAGCCGCTCTGCTGGATGAAGGCCATTTGACAGATATACGAACAGCCATGGCAGGCGCCGTTGCCGCCCGACACCTGGCCCCGCCACAGATATCTCGTATAGGCATCGTCGGCACGGGAACTCAGGCCCGTCTGCAATTGCTCTACCTCAGCAAAATCAGCCCTTGCCGGCAAGTTTTGGTGTGGGGGCGCAACGCCCAACATGCCCGCACATATCGGCAAGAAATGGAACAGCACGGCTTTCTGGTCGAGATCGCGCAATCCCCCGACGAACTCTTGCACACTTGCCAGCTGATCGTCACGACCACCCCGGCTACTTGCCCCTTGCTCTATGCCCGCGATCTGCGCCCCGGCGTGCACATCACCGCCGTCGGTAGCGACACCCCGGCCAAACAGGAACTCGATCCCGATATCCTGGCCCATGCCGACCTCGTCGTCGCCGACAGCATTTCCCAATGCCTGGAGCGCGGCGAAATCCACCATGCCGTCGCCTACGGCGTCCTGTCTCGAGAACACCTCCTCGAATTAGGTGACATCGTCGCCGGCCGTGCACCGGGCCGCACCTCCCCCCGGCAGATCAGCGTTGCAGACCTGACCGGCGTAGCCGTGCAGGACATCAAGATCGCCCAGGCCGTGTACAGTGCTCTCACTTCCCGTTCTGTCTGAATACGCAGCATAGCGATTCCGCACCTCCCATGAACGCCGACAGTCACCCGAACCGCCTTTCTGGCTTGTCGCCATTTCTCCTCTGGCTTTTCCTGCTCGGGACTATTGTCTGGTCGGGTGCCGGCTGCCGCGGTCAGACACCATCACCCACGCCCACACCTGTGCCTCTGCCGCCTACCTGGACCCCAACCCCATTCCCTCCTCCCACCACCGTAACGACTCCGGCTTCCCTTTTCACCCCGGCCTTGTCCTCCGTATCTGCTCCCACCCCCATTCCTGCTGGAGATCCGGCCGCTATCCGGCCACAGCCGCCGCCGCAACCCACCCGCGAAAAACCGACCTCCACTCCAACGCCCCTACCCACCCCCCGCCGTGTTGTCGGAAAACGCATTGACGCCATTGGACCAATACCCCTGCCGACCGTGGCTCCTCTGCCGCCAGGCGCAGGACAGCCGCCCGTCCGCCTGCTCATCCCTGTGCTCGGGCTCGACACCCCTATCGAACCCATGGGCTGGAAGGTCGTACAAGACAAGAACGGCGTCCGCAGCGAGTGGGAGGTGGTGGACTATGCTGCGGGGCATCACATCAACACTGCCTATCCCGGTGAGGCCGGCAACATGGTTCTCTCCGGCCACAACAACATCGGCGGCAGCGTCTTTCGTCCGGTGTCTGTCATCGGCGAACCCGGCGTCGACTTCGGCTTGAACGACGAGATGATCGTCATCGACAGGCTGGGGCGACGCTTCACATACAGGGTAAACGGCTGGCGGCGCCTCAAAGAAAAGAACGCTTCCATTGGCAAGCGGATCGAAAATGCAGAATGGATGGCACCCACCGAACACGCCCAATTGACCCTGGTCACTTGTTGGCCACCGAATTCCAACACCCATCGTGTCATCGTCACCGGCCTGCTTACAGGGATAGAGTCGGACTAAAGGCGTAGAGGATGAACTCATGGATCTGACTCGACGCACCATCATCATCACCGGGGCCTCGCGCGGCATCGGCGCAGCCACCGCGCGGGTCCTGGCAACCCGACCCGTAAGTCTCGCCCTCTGGGCCAGAACCGCCGACTCCCTACACCTCCTCACAGAGGAACTCAATTCCCGCCCAGGCGTCCAGGCCCTCGCCATCCCTGTCGACGTCACCTCTCCCGAGCAGGTCCACCGGGCTGCCGGCCAAACCGAACAACACTTCGGCCGCATAGACATCCTCATCAACAACGCAGGCGTGGGCATGCGCTCCCCCCTTGCGACGACCGACATCTCCCTCGCCCGGCAGCTGTTCGCCGTCAATTTCTGGGGCGCACTGACCTGCATTCAGGCCGTGCTACCAGCCATGAAGCGCCAGGCCGACGGCCTCATCCTCAATGTCTCATCCATCATCGGCCGCCGCGCCCTGCCCTATAGCGGCATCTACTGCAGTTCCAAGGCCGCCCTCAACGCCCTCTCCGAGTCCCTGCGCGTTGAACTCAACCCCTACAACATCCGCGTCATCGACTTCTATCCCGGCGTCACCCGCACCGACTTCCTGCGCCATCAGCTCACAGGCGATGCTTCCCGCCG
>RFJM01000363.1 GCA_003694905.1 Caldilineae bacterium | reverse complement strand
TTCACATCCAGCTTGCGCAAGATGTGAGAGACGTGGCTCTTGACCGTCTCCGGACTGACGACCAGCTGTTCCGCAATGGCGCGGTTGCTGGCCCCTGTAGCGATGAGGCGCAGGACTTCTACCTCACGCGGGGTGAGGGGATGGCCGGCCAGCGGTGGACGGAAGGACGAGGTGGTCTCTCCGGCCGCCAACAGGTCCAGCAACGAGGCAACCAAGGGCTTGTGCAGTCCCTCTTCCAAAGCCAGCCGTAACAGGGGCAAGACCAGCACCCCTTCTCGCAGGAGAAGGCCCGGTGCTCCCTGTTCCTCGCTGGCGGCCAGCAGAGGGGCCAGGCGGTCCAACGCGGCCGACGGGCGGCCCCGTTCCAACAAGAGACGGGCCAGGAGTATCTGGGGACTGCCGAAGAAAGTGAGGGCAGGTACCCCTTCTCCCTGCCGAACGGCCTGGCGCAGGGTGTGTTCGGCCGTCCGGTAGTCCCCTTTGGACATATCCAACAGGCTGCGCATCATCAGGCGCAGTACCGGGGCAAAGGGAATCTCCTGTGCCGTCGTCGTGGCGGTCATGCGGGTATAGATCTGACGGGCCTCCTCCAGGCGGCCCTGGAGCCAGCGGGCGCGCCCTAGCAGGTAGAGAAAGCCGACGATGGCTGTTTTATCCAGGGGAACCACTTCGATGTAGTGGAAAAGACGGTCGAAGTAGCGGTCCGCGACATCCATCTCTCCCCGGATGTTATGGACGACGGCCATCAGCGCGGCTACGTCTGTCTCCAGGAACGGATGCCGGCCCAGGGCTTCGCTCCTGGTCAGAGCAGCTTCGCCCAGCCCGATGGCCTGCTCCAGATGCCCCCGCCAAAAGTGGGTAAAGGCCATCAAGCCTTCCAGTATCGCCCACAGAAGGCCGGTCCTGTCCTCCAGATGGGCCATCGCATAGCGGTAGACCGCCTCGACTCGCTCGGGTCCGCCGGGGGGAAAAGTGGAGAAGGGGGTCAGGTAGAAAATCAGTGCCCGCAGGTTATCGGGAGTGCCGGAGGAACGGACGAGGGACAGGGCCGCGTCGAAGTCGGCCAGGGCCTGAGCTTGATCCCCCTGAAGGAACCTCAGGTAAGCCTGCTCCATCAATAACTGCACTCGAGTAGAGGGGGAGACAGGATGCGTCAGAGCCTGCTCGATCAGCGCACTGCCTTCCTCCACTTCCATCTCCAAAAGAGCGCAGGCAGCCAGATTGCTCAGAATTTCGCCATAGACGGCGCGGTCACCGGCGGCTTCAACGCCTTGCAGGGCCTCTTTCAGCAGGGACCGGGCCGCCTCCATCTTCCCTTGTTGCCAGGCACAAACTCCCAAAAAGTAGGTCAGCCGGGGATGTGCCTCACGAACCGCAGGGGGCAGGCCTTCGATCAAGGCAACGAGTGTACTCAGCAACCCCTGCCACAACAGTTCTTCGCCCACCCGCTCTATGGCCTGGGCGGCTTCCTCCCACATCTCAGCGGCCAGGTAATGGCCGATGGCCCGGTGGGGGGACCTGGCTATTTGCGCCTGGGCCGCCCGGTGATGCAGTTCGGCCACCCGTTCCGGCATGTCCCGTTCCAGACGTTGGCGCAGGAATTCGGCAAACAGAGCGTGATAGCGGAAAGTGGTGCGGGCCTCGTCTATTGCCACTATGAAGAGACTGCGGCGGTCCAGGTCTTCCAGGATGGTCTGGGCATCGTTTCGCCCCGTCACGGCGTTACACAGGGGAACGGTCAGTTCGGGCAGAATAGAGGTTTCCAGCAAGAAGGTACGCACCGCATCGTTTTGGCGGGCGAGTACCTCTTCGGCCAGAAAGTCAAAGACGTAGCGGTCGGTATGAGCCAGATGGGTGATGAAGGCAGCGCGACCGGCGGCGGTGGGGATACGGTCGAGGGAGCCGGCCAGGAGGCGGAGCCCTGCCGGCCATCCCTCGGTCCGGGAATGAAGGGTGGTCAGCTCATCGGACGAAAGGCCCAGGTGCAACCGTTCGTTGAGGAAGGTGGCGGTCTCCTCGGGGGTGAAGCGCAGGTCGGGCAGGCGCAGTTCGGCCAGTTGCCCCCGCGCCCGCAAGCGGGCCAGAGAGAGGGGCGGGTCGTGACGTGTGGCTATGACCAGATGCATCTGGGGCGGCAACCGTTCGAGCAAATAATCCAGCACGACGTAGACGGCCGGTCCGGTGAGGAGATGGAGGTCATCCAGAACCAGAACAAAGGGAGCGGGCAAGGTTTCCAAAATATCGTTGACCAGCACGCCGACAACCTGCCGCAACTGAACAGCAGAGCGGGGCAACTCGCTCAAGAGGGGCCGGACCGTTGCACCACAGGCAGGGTTCAGTTGTTGCAGAGCGGCGACCAGGTAGGCCAGGAAAAGAACCGGGTCGTTATCTCCTTCGTCCAGAGTCAGCCAGGCCAGGGGGAGATCAGGGCAGGTAGTGGGAAGCGCGGCCAGAAGGGTAGTCTTACCGTAACCGGCGGGAGCGGAGAGGAGAGTCAGCCGGCGGGAGAGAATCGCTTTGCCCAATGCGTCGAGCAGGCGCAGACGCGGGATGGTGTCCTCGCGTAGTGGCGGAGGCCAGAGTTTGGTCTGGATGAGCCAGGTATTGGACATTTGTCAGGTGGCTCGATTATGGAATGGTTCAGTACCTCCTGTCCTCCTCTTCCCCATTTTGGCGACCGGAGAGAGGAAAGGGCAAGAAAGAGAGGGGGTATCGTCTACAAAAGCGCCCACAGGGGCGGCCCCAAAATGAGCAGCCCGACCACCACCGCCGCCATTGCCAGCACCAGCACCGCCCCGGCGGCGGCATCTTTGGCAACTTTGGCCTGCGGGTGAAAGGTGGGCGATACCAAATCCACCAGATTTTCCACCACCGTGTTCATCGTCTCGGCGGCGAAGACCACGCCGATGGTCAGCGCCAGCACCGCCCAGCGCGGCGGCGAGAGGCGCAGGAAAAGCCCCAGCGCCACCACCGCCACCGTCACCGCCACGTGGATGCGGGCGTTGCGCTGGGTGCGGAGAACGTGCCACAACCCCGCAAACGCAAAACGAAAACTCTGCCACACCGATGCCGCCCGCATTCATCGCCTCCGCTGGTGCTGCCACCGTCTGGCCCAGCGCGCCAGCATGGGGCGGTGTTCGGCGTAGTGCTCGTAGGTGTTGACGGCGATGAGCTGCCCCACGCCGGGGTCGTCGAGGCGTTCGGGGGGGAGGGTGCGCAGGAAAGCCAGCAGTTCGGCGAAGGTTTCTCTGGCGTTGGTTTCCACTTCTTCCCATTCCCAGTCCTTCCGCTCCCGATAGGTGGCTTCATTGCGGGCGTCCACTTCGGCGTCGGTGATGGGGCCTTTTTCGCGTCCGGTCAGGCGGGCTATCAGGTATTCTTCCCAGGCGGCGATGTGCCCCAGCAGGTCTTTGACCGACCAGCCGTTGGCGAGGTCGGGACCTTCCAGGGCGTGAACGGGGAGAGCCTGGTAGAGGCGGTCGAATTCGCGGCGGGCTGTTTCGATTTTTTCCAGCAGTTCTTCGCGGTTCATTCGTGAGTTTCCTCGGTCGGCTTGACGTGCGCCAGGCCGTTGGCCGCCAGGATTTGGGCTTGCTTTTGCCACATGGCTTCTTTTCGAGCCGGCGTGTCGTGGTCGTAGCCCAGCAGGTGAAGAATGCCGTGCACGGCGAGGAGGCAGATTTCCTCGGCGGGGGTGTGACCGGCGGCATGCGCCTGACGGGCGGCGGTGGGGGCGGCAATGACGATGTCGCCCAGGT
>RFJM01000362.1 GCA_003694905.1 Caldilineae bacterium | reverse complement strand
GCCGGCGGCGTCACCCACACCTACGCCGCCGATTGCAGCGGCAGCTGTGGAGAGCCTGGTGCCCGGCATGTACGTGGGCTATGACCAGCTACGCCACGAGGCCAACGGCCGGCCCTATGCCGCCGGCAGTCACTTCTTCTACGGCTGGCGGCAGCTCGAGCCCTGGATCGGCAACTACCGGTGGGGCATCCTGGACGGTGAGCTGGCCGCGGTCGAGCCCGGCAAGCAAGTCATACTCAGGGTCGTGGTGCGCTGCCAGGACGAGAACGGCGAGGATACCTGCGCACCCGAATGGACCCTGGAGGACAGCGCCGACCCTGTCCTGGTCGATGTGGATCCGGGGCTCTGTGGCCCGCAGATCGAAGCGCGGCGCCGGCGCATGAACTATCTGAACAAGCGCGTCCGCGAGGCATACTTCGACTTCATTGCTGCTTTGGGCAAGCACTATCGCTCCGATCCCCGCGTCTCTGCCGTGGAGATCGGCATCGGCTATGCCGGGGAGCCGGTACCCTGGCCTGCAACCCGCACCGAATGCGACAAGGATGCGCAGGAGACCGCCTATCGCAACAAGACCGGCTACAGCGAGGAGAGCTGGACGCAATACCACAAGGACGTGATCAGCGCCTATGTACGTGCCTTTCAGGGCCAGAAGACCCTGCTGACCATCACCAACGCATCCTATGCCGAAAAGCTGCGCTACCAGGTCGTCGACCATGCCGTCAAGAACGGGGTGGGTCTGCTCATCACCTCGCTACACAGCGACTTCTTCAGCAACCGGGGCACGTTTCTGGAATGCTGGGGCGCGATTACCGACCCTGCCTTCACCAACCTGTCGCCGGCCGCGGCCAATGCCTATCGCACCCACTGGGCACCTCTGCTCGTTAACCGCGATCGAGTACCCATCGGTTTCGAATTCAACAATCGATTCGATTCCAGTGGCCGCGTCTCCGATGTCGAGGCTTTTACCTACTGGTCCATGCTCAACGGGCTCGACAAGGGAGCGGACTACATCCTGCCCTTCAGCGATCCTCTGGACAGTCTCGGGTTTGCTGTCGGCATGGGCAACATCGACTTTCCCGAGATCTGGCAGGAGTTCGATCGCTATGCCGGCCGCGACGCCTTCGATACGCCTGACGTCTGGATTGCCTTCCACAGCCCCTGGAAGACGAGCAACACCTGGTGTCCCGACATCTACGACTATAGCTGGTATCTCACATCCGAACTGGAGACCCTGCCCTATGTCACGCCGGAGGAGCAGGAAGTTGTGAATCAGATCGATCTGGCGACTGGCGCATTCGACGTGGGACCGGGCTGGGATCGAAGGCGCTATTATGCCCGCACGACCGCAGACGTCTGGCCCGTGTTCAACCTGGATGTCGACGACGATTTCATGTTCGGTGGGCGCAATGAGGTGGTGGTGGAGGTCACCTATTTCGACCACGACGGCGGAGGAGAGTGGGCGCTCTACTACGACAGTGTGGAGGGCGAGAAACTAGCGGGGGTGGTGACACTGGCGGGGAGCAATACCTGGCAGCAGACCATCTTCCGATTAGACGACGCACGTTTTGCCAACTCCCTGCCACCTTTCCACCCCGCCAGCCGTGCCCCCGGCTTCGATCTGCGCCTGGACCGAGTCGACGATCGTGATGACATCTTTCATATGGTCAAAGTGGTGCCGGCAAACCTGCTGCCTACCCCCACGCCTACCCCCACCTTTACCCGTACCCCGACGCCCAACCCTTACGCCGTCCACCGTCTCCTGCGTCAGGGGCAGGGATATCGTGGTGTTATCGACACGACCATCTCTGCCTGGGAACGCGACCGTTCCTTTGGTGCCGCGCCTACCATCGACATTCGGGTCGGCAACATTCTCTCGGGCCTCATCCGCTTCGACCTGAGCAGCATCCCCGCCGACGCGCAACTGCAGCGCGCTGCCCTGGTCCTGACCCGCCTGGCCGGGCCGGGCGAAACCGCTACCAACACACCGCATGTCGATCTCTCCGTGTATCGCGCCTTACAACCGTGGAACGATGCGGCGACCTACAACAACTTTGCGCCCGGCCGTACCTGGCAGGTGCCTGGCGCGCTGGGACCGGGTGATGCCGAGCAGGTGCCCCTTTCCTCCATTGTGGCGCTTGCAGGCACCACCGTCAAGCTGGATGTCACCAGTGCAGTGCGCCTGTGGCTGGCCAACCCCTCGGCAAACCACGGCCTCATCTTGCGCGGACAAAGTCCCGTCAACATCGCCTATCGCTTTGCCAGCAGCGAATACGAGAACATCGCTCTGCGGCCTGCACTCGAGCTCTTCTATCGGCTGCCCACGCCGACCCCGACCGCCACGCCCACACCCACAACGACGCCTACGCCCACGGCCACGCCTACGCCCTCGCCCACTTCCACCCCTTCACCGACTGCCACGCCAACATCTACGCCGACCCCGACCGCCACGCCCACACCCACCGGTACCCCGACGCCGACATCCACAGCCACGGCTACGCCCACCCGCAGTCCCACCCCGACTCAATCGCCAACCCCTGTTAGCACCCCCTCGCCGACGCCAACGCCGACACCCTTTGCCCGCGTCACTGCCTTGCGCGCTCCCGTGCGGTCCGGCCCGGGCTTGAACTATCCGGTGCTCGATACTCTGCCGCGCAATCGCATCCTGCCCGTCTTCGGACGGGACACGACCTCCGGCTGGCTGATCTATTGCTG
>RFJM01000361.1 GCA_003694905.1 Caldilineae bacterium | reverse complement strand
GGGAATCCGCGCACGCAGGCTATCCTGGAGGCCGCGGGGGTGCGGTGTCATACGGCGGAGACAGATGAGCTGACCAAGGCAGCAGGTGGCATCGGCTGCATGACCGGGATTCTGTGGCGCGATAAAGGGGATTAGCGGCCAGGCAGGCGCGCGGGCCGGCGCCCGCACGGGCAGGCGGCCCGCAGCCCTTCCGCAAACCGTGCCGCGCGGCAATCCAGCGTAAGGACACGCACCGGCGGGCCGCCTGCCCGTCCCCCTCGCTGCGCTCCTTCAGGTTGCAAGCCGACAATAAATGTGACGGCGCAGCGAGGGGGGCCGCCGACTTTGTCGGCGGGCGGGCGCCGGCCCACAACGCTGCTGTTTCACACCGGGGTAAGAAACAACACCCCTGCTCCCTCTAGCTTGACAAGCGTCCCCCTCGACGGTAGGATGTCTCTTAAGCAGCGCACACGCGGCAAAGCCGCGGCTGTCATGTCAAGCCAATTCAATCAGGAAGGAGATCCTTTTCATGTCGGCTCCATTCGAAGTAACCGATCAAACATTCCAGGAAGAAGTCCTCAACAGCGATATCCCTGTCATCACGGACTTCTGGGCGGTGTGGTGTGGTCCCTGCAAGATGATCGCGCCCATCCTGGAAGAGATCGCCCGCGAATACGAGGGCCAGCTCAAAGTTGCCAAACTCGATGTTGACCACAACCCCAACACCGCCATGGCTTATGGCGTAATGAGCATCCCCACCCTCATTCTCTTCAAGGACGGCCAGCCGGTCGAGCGGCTGGTGGGCTTCATGCCCAAGCAACGGCTGATGAGCAAGATCGCTCCCCACCTCTCTGCTCCTGCCGAAGCCTGAGCCTGATTCGCTCCTGTGATGAAAGAACCCGCCGTTGGCACTTCTGCCCGCGGCGGGTTTTCGCGTTCCACACCTATTCTGCCATCGCCCAGAATCGCTCCCAGGTCTGGCGGGCCACCCGTCGACTCTCCGCGTAGATGCGCTGGACATCCAGATGGCCGATCTCGCGATGGCGCATCAGCACCCGGCCGCCCACAATCGTCGTATCCACTCGCCGCCCGTCGAACCCGAACATCAGATGCCAGGGCAGATTCTCGGCCGTCAGTGGCGTTGGTGGATCGTAGTCCATCAGAATGATATCGGCAAAAGCACCCGCACTCAGTCTGCCTAGCGGCCGCGGGAAAAACTGAGCTGCCAGCCGGGCGTTGTGGGATGTAGCAACATGCAGAAGCTGGTCGGCCGGGAGCACGCGCGGATCATCGCGTGCCACCTTGTGGAGCAGATAAGCCACGCGCATCTCCTCCATCATGTCATTGGAGAACCCGTCGTTTCCCAACACCAGGCGCACACCACCACGTAGCATAGCCGGCACATCGGCCACCCCCACCCCGTTGTTCATATTAGAGCGGGGCTGGTGGCTCACCCACGTTTCGGTATCTCGCAGTAGGGCCATCTCCCAGGCATCGATATCGATGGCATGGGCGACGATCGTTCGGGGTCCCAGGATCTCGCGGGTCGCGAGCCGGTCGATGGTTCGCATGCCGTACTTCGCCAGCGCCTCCTCTCGATCCGCGGGCCCTTCCGCGGCATGGATATGGAATCCCACATCGCCCAGACTTTCGGCCTCGGCCACGCACCTTGCCAGCGTCTCATCGCTCAGTGTCAGCGCGGCATGAAGCCCAAAGGTCCCTGCCAGCCGGGGATTCTCCTCCCCTCTCACCTTGCGGATAAAGCGCACATTTTCCCGGATCCCTGCCCGTGCCACTTCCGGCCCATCTCGATCGCTTACTTCGTAGCACAGGCACACGCGTAGGCCCGTCTGCTCGGCTGCTTCCGCAAGCACATCGAGAGAACCATCGACAAAACGATTGCTGGCGTGGTGGTCGATGAGCGTCGTCGTGCCATAGCGGATAGCATCGATCATGGGTACCAGCGCCGAATAGCGCACCCCTTCTTCATCCAACGCGCGGTCCAGCGGCCACCACAGCCGCGCCAGAATCTCCGGGAAATCCTTCATGGGCGGCCCCGGAATGTAGAGCCCGCGTGCGAAAGCGCCGTAGAAATGCGTATGAGCGCAGATGAAACCCGGCATGGCCAGCATTCCCTTTCCGTCCAGCCTCTCCTCTTGTGGAAACTGCTGTTCCAGTACCGGGCGGTCTCCCACGGCAACGATCACATCCTTTTGCACCAGGATGGCGCCGTCATCGAACCAGGGAGCTGCTTCATCAAAGGTTGCCACGCGGCAATTCGTAATCAACATCGGCCGTGTCCTCACAGTGGGGAGAAGATAGGCTGCATCATACCATCAAAACCTGCGCGTCCGAAAGCACCACCTTCACCTCTGACCTCCGAATTCGCGTCGGATAAAAGCATCCAGCGTTGTCGGCGGCCGGCCCAGCAACCAGGTCAGCACATTCACATTGCCGGCCAGTCCGTAAGCATCATAGTAGGCAAACATGCGTAGCAGCGTCTCCACCTGATAGCTGCCCAACCCGGCCGCGATCGCCCCCTCTCGCCACCTTTCCACCGCCGTCTCACCCGCCTGCACCGGCACGCCCAACACCGCACTCAGCCGATCCGCCACCTCTGTCTGAGCCAGCGGTCTGGTCCCTACCAGCTCGTACGTTGCCCCTACATGCTCGGCCGTGCTCAATACCGTTGCCGCGGCCGCGGCCACATCCTCCAGATCTACCAGACTGATGCATGCATGCCTGCTGTAGGGCGTCAGATAACGCCCTTCCGTCAGGATCCGTTCCCGTTGCGCCAGGATGTTTTGCATATAGGCCGTGGGCTGCAGGATGGTGAAAGAGAGCCCGCTTTCCAAGATCATCTCCTCCACCCGCATCTTGTGCCAGTGATGGGGCATCTTCTCCGTTTGCGGATGCAGAACCGAATGATAGACAAAGTGCTCGACTCCTTCTTCTCGCGCCGCCTGCAAAAACAGCCTCCCGATATCCTCCTCCTGCGGGTGCATATTCGGACAGATGTGATAAATGGCCCGCACCCCGCGCACCGCACGCCGCACATCCGCCTCGGCTCTCATATCGCCCAAGACCACTTCCTGCACCGCCAGATACTCGATAGACCGCGCCTGCTGCGCGTCACGCACCATCGCCCGCACGCGCCCGCCGCGCGCCAGTAGGGCTGCCATCACTGCCCTGCCCGTCTTGCCTGCTGCACCGGATACCAGAACCATAAGCAGCCTCCTCAGAATCATTGATTGAATCCTCGCCACTCGGACGGGGCGAGGACGACGAAGCCTGTTGTCACTCCGACTCCTCCACCAACATCCGGCGCAAGACCTTGCCCACGAACGACTTGGGCAACTCCGACCGAAATTCGATCTCCCAGGGCACGGCGTACGGTTCCAGCCGGCGCCGACATAGCTCGATCAGCTCTTCTTCGGTCAGGTCCACCCCTGGACGTGGCACCACAAAGGCCTTGACCTTCTGCCCCCCATCCTCGGTTCCCACACCCACCACCGCCGTTTCCAGCACCTTGTTATTCTCGTACAGCACCTCCTCCACATCGCGCGGGAACACACTATACGTCCCCGACATGATCATGTCCCGTTTGCGGCTGATGATATGGAAATAGCCATCACCATCTCGCACTGCCACATCCCCTGTATAAAGCCATCCGTCTTTCAACACCTCCTGCGTCTCCGCCGCGATTCCCCCTCCCCGCTTCCAATATCCCAGCATCACCTGTGGTCCCTGCACGATCAGCTCTCCCACCTGGCCCGGCGGCAGTTCGGCACCGGTCACCAGATCCACGATCTTCGCATCCGTATTAGGGATGGGCACACCGATAGACCCCGGCTTGCGCAGCCCGAACAACGGATTTGCGTGGGTGACGGGTGAGGCTTCGGTCAGACCGTAGCCCTCCACCAGGCGTCCACGCGTGAGCTTCTCGAAAGCCTCCTGCACTTCCACGGGCAGTGGCGCTGCGCCGCTGACACAGGCCTCGATGGACGACAACCCGTATGAGCGCACATTCGGCGCCTGATTGATGGCCGCATACATGGGCGGTACTGCCGGAAAAAGTGTCGGCCGGTAGCGCTTGATATGCTCCAACACCTGTTGCACCTCGAACACCGGCAGCAAGACAATGGTTGCTCCCAAGGCGATGGGGATGTTCATAGCGCTTGTCATCCCATAACTGTGCACCAGCGGTATGACCGACAAACATACCTGCGTCCCGTAGGCGACATTGCCCAACCAATGCCGCGTCTGCACCGTATTGGCAACCAGATTCTGATGCGAGAGACAAACGCCTTTGGGCTCCTCTACCGTACCGCTGGTATAGAGAATGGCTGCCAGATCGTGTAATCCCACGTCGGCGCGTAGCTCTTCTGCCGGCGCATCCCGTAACAGATCGGCCATGTTCAGCCCCAACCCTTCCACTGCTTCGTCGATGGCAGCTGCGTCCGGTTCCAGCTGCCAATGGGCTGCCAGACGACGATAGGTCACGCCCGAAACCGCCTCGCGGATATCCGTCAGAATCACATGCGGCCTCTTGCCCCATCTGGCCCGCACCTCGCGAAGCAGCTTTGTATTCGTACGCAGTGTGATCACCACTTTGGGCTCCGTTTCGTCCAGCTCCTGCATCAACTGCGGTCGCTCCGCGCCGGGGTTCGGAAAAACCACCACCCCACCGATTTGCAGTGTCGCGTAGTAAGCGATGATCAGTTGGGGCATATTGGGCAGGACAATGGCCACGCGGTCGCCGGGTCGCACCCCCATGCCGTGCAGCACATTGGCGAACCGGTCCACCCGATCCTTAAGCTGTGCATAGGTCCACTTCCGGCCGAAGAAGATCATTGCCGTGCGTTTGGGCACCCAGTTGGCGGCGCTTATCAGGAAGTCTGGAAGAATTCGCCGCGGGATGGGTACCGTGTGCGGTGTCTCCTTGCCGTAGTGCTTGAGCCACACCCGTTGCTGCAACCGGTCATCGTAACTCGTCTCACGCCAGGTTGGCCTGCGCTCATCCGTGATGAACCGCTCGATGGCCCGGTTGACGGCCTGATGCCGTTCCAACTGTACCTTGTGTTTGGATGCTCCCACATCATACACCTCGGCATTCGGGATCATCTTGCCCACATCTTCAAACACCCAGCGCGGGAAATAGCGATCGCGTTCACCCGTAATGACCAGCGTAGGGATGCGGATATTCCGCAGCAGATTCCAGCCTTGCCAATTCTGCATATTATTCGCGGCCATTCGTTTCATCACATGCAGCTCTGCATCCCATCGCGGCCGGTAGGGCCAGAAGGGACGCAAGAGACGCAGCGGCAAGCGCAGCAGCAAGCGCGCAGAGCGCGGCAAAGGATACTCCCCCGCCGTGGCAATCAGCACCAACTTACTCAGCCGTTCCGGATGCGCATTCGCATATTCGACGGCAATCGCACCGCCGAAAGAATGCGCCACCAAGACGAACGGTTCCCTCACCTGCAGAGCTTCGACAATTGCTTCCAAATCCGCCACCATCTCGGGCATCGTATACTCGGTCAGAGGCGCATCGCTCTGTCCGTGCCCGCGCAGGTCCGGCGCGATCACCCGATACTCACGCGCAAAATGATTGATCTGAAACTCCCAGCTTTCCAGCACCCCTGCATAGCCGTGCACGAACATCAGTGTCCCGCGTGCTCCCTCCGGCCACAGATCCAGAACGCTCAGACAAGAGTCGCTCACACCCGGTATGGGTACCTGACGCCGATACAGATCGAAATCGAGTTGAATGTCCCGGCGTTTGACGCCGCGCAACTTCTTTTTCATCCGTGCCACCTCTAATTCTGCGCGCGAGCCTGACTCCCGTGCAGAACGTGCGGCGATTTTACCATCGTGCCATCCTCCCACCCAAATGCTCCTGCCCCGGTCCCATTACTCGCGCCTACTCTTCGCCCGCCACCACCTCCACCCGATCACCCTCTACCCGTACCCGGTCGCCGCTCTTGATCTGGCCGATATCGATCTGGTCCACCATGGGGATATCGGCGATGATGGCACCCACGGCTGTGATTGCCTCCGAGCTGGCGTTGATCATCGCCACCGGCGCCGCACCGCTGCGGGCCAGCCGCAAAATCGTGTAGGAACCGACCGTCGATCCCTTGCCGTGGGGAAATACCAGCACCTTGCCCGCAATCGACTGTCCCTGGAGCGGATGCCCCGGCTCCAGCACAACCCCAGTATCAGGATCCACGCCACCGAGAAAACCGATGGGCGCCGGGCTGACCAACGCCTCACCCTCGGCCCGGCCCGGGCGGATCACACGACCGTGCAAGACCCTCTTCATGCTTGATCCCGTCCAACTTCCACCAGAGCCCGAAGCAGAGCATCTTCCTCTTCGGGCAGAACCGTGCGCGGGTCCAGGACCACCTCGTCCTCTTCAATGCGGGCGATGACGGGCGGTGTTTGGCCGCGCAGGGCCGCGGCCACCTGTTCGGGATGCGCGACGGGTAGGGCCAGCACATGGGTGGGGAGGGTTTGGCCGGGAAGGGAGCCACCCCCCACCGCACTCTCGCCCGGGCGGATTTCGGCATCGATCCCCGCCCTGCTCAGCCGGTCGGCCCAGCTTTGGGCCCGCTCTGCCAGCGCCTGCGGCTCTGCCGCAATCATCTGCCAGACCGGGATCTCCTCCACCGCCTTTTCCCGCAGATAGGCCAACAGCGTCGCCTGCAGAGCCGCCAGCGTAATCTTGTCCACCCGCAACGCTCGCGTCAGGGGCTCTCGCTTGAGCCCCTCGACCAATTCTCGCCTGCCAACGATGATTCCCGCCTGCGGCCCACCCAACAACTTGTCCCCGCTGAAAGTCGTGATATCAACCCCCGCTGCCACGCTTTCCTGCACCGTCGGCTCATAGGCCAGACCAAAGGGTCGTGTATCCAGCAACGTGCCACTGCCCAGGTCATTCAGCACCGGCAGAGCCGGCGTATGCTCTCGGGCCAGCGCCACCAGTTGGGCAACATCGACCGATTCGGTGAAACCGATAAGCTTGAAATTGGACCGATGTACCTTGAGCAAAGCACCGGTATTCTCGGTGATGGCAGTCCGGTAGTCGCCGACTCGTGTGCGATTTGTCGTACCTACCTCCACCAGCGTGGCGCCACTCTGTCGCAGGATGTCGGGAATGCGGAAGCCACCTCCTATCTCCACCAACTCCCCCCGCGAGATTATTACCTCCCTGCCCGCGGCCACATGCCGCAGGACCAGAGTCACCGCTGCCGCATTATTATTGACCACCAGCGCAGCCTCGGCGCCGGTCAGGGCACACAGCAGTCGCTCGGCATGCGTGTAGCGACTGCCGCGCCGTCCCGCTTTCAGATCATACTCGAGATTGCTGTAACCCTGGGCCACCTCTTGCATGGCCTCTCGTGCTGCTTGCGACAGGGGTGCCCGGCCCAGATTGGTATGGATGATCACCCCCGTTGCATTGATGACCGGGGTCAGTGTCGGCGCCAGATCGGCCTCCAGCCGGGCGGCCAGCCGTTCTGCCAACTCTTCCTCCCGCGGGGGTGCGGCACCCTGAGCGATCTCTTGCCGAACCTCGTCCAGCAGTTGCCGACCACCATCGCGCACGCTCACCCGTCCAAAGCGGGCGATGACCGGCTCGAGCCTTGGATGGCCAAGCAGGCGGTCGAGGCTGGGAAGCTGGCGGTAGGGATTCTCCATGGTGGCGAATGCCTCGCGGGCCGACGGCGACCGTTCCCTCTCCGGTTTTCAAGCCGCTGGTCGGGCCGCGTCTGTTCGGGAAACTGCGTCCACCTTTCGGCGAGTCTGGGCAAACGCGTGCCTGAGACAAACAAGCCGCCGGCATTCATGCCTTGCGGCGCAGGTGGGCGAAACAGGACTCGAACCTGTGACCTCTTCCTTGTAAGGGAAGCGCTCTAGCCATCTGAGCTATTCGCCCTTGATTATTGAGACTGTTGCTGATGATGGTGTTGCTTGGGAGGAAAAATCAGGGGGTATCGGCCCCATACCAACCGGGTTGGTCTAGATGATGCACCTCCGTCTGCTGAACATATGACGCTCAGTTGCGAAAGCGATAGGTGATGCGTCCGCGGGTGAGATCGTAAGGCGAAAGTTCGACTTTGACACGGTCGCCCAGCAGGATGCGAATGTAGTACATCCTCATCTTGCCGGAGATATGGGCGAGGACCGTATGTCCGTTATCGAGTTGTACACGGAACATGGTATTGGGCAGAGCCTCGATGACGGTGCCTTCGACCTCGATCTTGTCTTGCTTCTTTTGCTTCTTCTTGGACGATTTGGCCAAGGAAAAAAACCTCCTGTGGAGTGAGCCGGATATACGACTATTGAGTGTAGCACACATCGGTCAAAAATACCAACGCATCGCCTATCTCGGGTGTGTTTCAAAATAGGGGCGGCCGGTGTGCTGGGCTGGAAAGGGTCCCCCCAGCACCTCCCGTAAGATCCGTTCATAGCGAGCCGCAGGCGAAGCAATCGCCACCCCCCAATAAGGAGATTGCTTCGTCGCTTCGCTCCTCGCAATGACAGGTTGTGACCCCGGCGCCGCGGGCAGGGCTGGGTGCACCCTTCTCCTATAGCCACCTTGGCCGCCAGGACCGTGCACACCGGGGTGGCGAGTCACGATACAGGACCTGGCTGCGTTGGCTGGGAACCGTGACGCCCCCCGAAG
>RFJM01000045.1 GCA_003694905.1 Caldilineae bacterium | reverse complement strand
GAACGGCCGCCAGATCGGGGTCGCCGTCGTCGTTGAGGGCCACCAGTTCGACTCTCGGGCTGCCTCCCTGCCGGTTCCACATCTGCAGGCGCAGGCGCACCGCGTAGAGGATGCTGTAGCCCAGGGGACGGGAAGGGCCTTCGAAAGGGGCTATCAGCCCCAATTTGACCACCGGCGGCGCAGCCGGCGCGTTGCAGCCGGACAGGGCCAGGAGCAGCAGGAGTGCTGTGATGATCGAGCCTAGGGGCCGCAGGCCGCAAAGGAGCATGGCAGGAAGGGTAGGTTCATGCTCAGTGGTTGGACGCGGGGCCGGGTTCAACGCTGGAATGTCTTGACGTTGATCTGATGCTCGGCACCGGTCTCGGCGAAGACGTGGCCGCCGTCGCCGCTGGCCACGAAGTAGCAGTAGGAGGTGTCGGCGGGATTGATGACGGCTTCGATGGAAGCCAGGCTGGGGCTGTCGATGGGGCCGGGTGGCAGGCCGGGGTAAAGGTAGGTGTTGTACGGCGAGTTGAATTCCAGATACTGCTCGACGTTTTCTACCACCGGCCACCAGGTATCCTGCTCGGGGTCATAGCCCATGGCATATTGGGCGGTGGGGTCGGCGGCCAGATAGCCGAACACCTCGTCCGCGCACGTCTCGCCCAGCCGGTTGAGATAGGTGGAGGCGATGATGGGGCGTTCCTCGGGAAGGGCGGCTTCGCGTTCTACAATCGAAGCCAGGGTCAGGGCCTGGTGGAAAGTCAGCCCGCGCGCGGCCAGGCGGTTGCGGAGATCGTCGTTGACGCGCGCTTCCAGGTTTTCGAACATGACCCGGAGTATGGTCGCAGGCGTGGCATTGCGGGGCAACCGATAGGTATCGGGGAAGAGATAGCCTTCGAAAGAGACGCCGGGTGGTTTGTCCTTGAGCAGGGGGTAGTCGGGCAGGCCCAGCAATGCTGTGTCACCGGCGCGCACGGCCGCCATGAACTCCGCTGCGTCGACGATGCCTTCATCCTCGAGCAGGCGGGCGATCTCCTCGGCGCGGCGGCCTTCGGGGATGCGTACCACCACATCCTCGGCCTGGGCCCGCTGCAGGGCTGCCGCGATCTCGGGCATGGTCATGGCCGGGGAAAGCCGGAAGTCACCCGCTTCCAGTTTGTTCTCGATGCCGTTGACCCGCATGTACAATCGGAAGAGGCCCGCATCTTTGATCAGACCGGCTTCCTGCAGGCGTTCCGAGATCTCGAAGCCGGTCTCTCCCAGGGATACGTGGAAGGGTACGGTTTCGCCCTCGGGATCCACCGGCCGGTAGACAACATCGCGGTTGAGATTAAGGTAGAATTGCAAGATCTGCATTTCGATGTTGTCGGGATTGAGGGTACGCCAGGGCGCGTCGACATGACGCACCAGGCCGCTGCCGGAGCCCTCGGCGAGATAGGCCTGCTGCTGGGCGCGGGTCCAGCGGCCGGCCAGCCAGGCGATGAGAGCGATGGCCAGCACGGTCACCAGGAAGATGAGCAGGCGAGGAAGGATACGGATGAGAGTCATGGCTGGGAAGCAGGGTCGGGGGAAGAGGAGGGTGGGGAAGGAGTCCCGATGCGGTCGAGATAGGCCTGGAGGAAGACGGCAGCGGCGATGTCGTCGTTGGGGCCGCGACGGCGGCTTTGCCCTTCCCGCAGGAGTCGATCGGCTTCGAAGGAGCTGAGCCTTTCATCGACAAATGTATGAGGAAGGTCGATGGCACGCAGCAGATGACGGGTATAATTGCGCACGCGCCTGGCCTGCGGTCCCTCGCTGCCGTCCATGTTCAAGGGCAGACCGATGAGCAGATGATCGACGCTCTCGGTTTCGATGACGGTCCTGATGCGGGCGAAATCATCGCGCTTGCTACGGCGCTGGATGACGCGATAGGGCCGCGCCAGTCGGGCCCGGTCGTTGCCCAGGGCCAGGCCGATGCGCTTGTCGCCGATGTCGAGGGCCAGATAAGTCGTCATAACGCGGAGGGTGAATGGGCAGCCGGGGTGATGGAGGCAGTTCAGCGGTCGGGCGCGCTGCCCTGAAGCACTCGCACGTTGATGCGGGTGGGAATGCGGGGGAGGCGGCGCAGCCACTCTGGCTGTACGGTTATCTGGGGTGTTTCGGCCAAGGCCAGCGTTTTTTGCAGTAGGGGAGCAGCCTCGTCCAGGGGAACGCCCGCGAGAAGTGTGCGCACCTCACCACTCTTGACCGGGATGAGGGCTTCGGCCGAGGCGGTGAGGGTGAAGGTGGCACTCTCCTCGTCGAAGCGCACGAAGCCGGGCTGCCCGATCTGGAGCGTTTCCTCGAGCAGAAAATGGTCGGCCGGGATGGATTCGCGCAGGGACCGCTCCACCAGGTTCTGGGCGCCGGCCAGATCGATGGCCAGGCCGCGGGCAAGCAGCTGCAACTGCATGCCCAGAACATCGGCTTGCTCGCCGGCAAAACGGTCGTAGGTCTCGGCAAGGGTGAAGGTCTTGACCGTCTCCGGTGGTATGAACTCACCCTGGCGCAGGCTGGCGGCCAGCCGGGCGTAGGCCTGGCGCTGCAGTTCCTCCTGGAGTTTGCCGGCCAGCCGTTCCTTGTCGGCCTGGGTCACCACGGCCACGCTCTCCACGGTACCGCCGGCGGTGGGGACCTGGTTGCTGACCCGAAGGCTCAGGTTGAGCGGCCCTTCGATTTCGTTGATGGTAAAGGCAGGGACATTGCCCGCCCGGCCGGGTTCGATGGCTTCGACCAGACCGGTGGCCTGGGCGCCAATGCCCGCGGTCACCGTAATGGGTTCACGCACGCGGAAGCGGACATTGTTTCCCGTGGAAGTGCGAACCACCGTGTTGGGAGGTACCACGATCTCGCGGGAGGTTTGGTTGACAAAGGTCACCAGCCCGGTGGCCTTGCCTACCGGAGCTTCCTCCACGCCGGTGGTATTGACCGTGTCGAAGCCTTCGACCCGTGCCTGCACGATGCGCGCAGGGACCAGGGCGTTGATGTACTCGGGCTCATCCAGTCCTACCTGCGCGGTAATCTCCAGGGAGCTGACGAAGCGAGTGCGTTCCGGAACCAGCGTGACGGTGGCTTCGGGCAGGATGTAGAGGACGACCGCGCCCAGCATGGCCAGGATGAGCACGGCGACAACCAGATAGCCCAGGACGGTCAACCACCAGGGCCGGATGCGTCGCCGCGTCTCGCCGAGGAGCAAGGCCTGGTCCGCGTCGCGCTTGACGATTGCGGGCGCAGCCAACCCCAATCCCGCCTGCGAGGGTGGCTGAATGAGTAAGGGCCTGTAGGTGCCGGGCGGGGGCAGGGGCGGTGCCGGTCGGGGGTAGCGCC
Organism: Caldilineae bacterium; assembly: GCA_003694905.1. Classification (GTDB taxonomy): domain Bacteria; phylum Chloroflexota; class Anaerolineae; order J102; family J102; genus J102. The sequence continues at coordinate 1,366 of RFJM01000045.1, read as the reverse complement.
AGCCGTTCCGGGCCCGCTCGAGGGTGTCGAAGGTGGGGATGCGGGCCTGCCGGGCGAAGTAGACGATATCCTCATCCTGCGTGACCAGCCCCACCTGCACACGCATGGCATCTGCCTGGCGGCGTAGGACGTCCAGACGAACTTCGTGCGCAAAATCTTCGGCTTGTTCGGGCAGCACCAGCACCAGCCGTTCTTCGGGCTGTGCCTGTTTCACCAGGGCGATGGCGGCCGCCACCGTTGCCGGTGCCGTCAGGTACTTGATGGAAAGTGTCATAGAAGGCGATAATCCGGCAGGAATCTGTGCTCCCGCCGGACCATGATTTCCAAACCTCAAGCGAATTGGGCCGCGACGGCGTCGGCCGCGGCGGCCAGGGCTTTGTCCAGCGCGTCGGAATCGCGCCCACCACCCTGTGCCATGTCCGGGCGGCCACCTCCCCGACCGCCGATGATAGGGCTGAGCGCCTTCACCACTTCGCCGGCATGGCCGCCCTGTGCCACCACGTCGGGTGTGGCCGCGGCCAGGATCAACGGCCGTTGGTTGATAATGGCACCCAGAACGACGAATCCGGAGCCGAGTCTGCTGCGCAGGTCGTCGGCCATTCTGCGCATGCTGTCTACATCGGGGACATCCACACGCGTGGCCACGAGCTTGATGCCGTTGACTTCCCTGGCCTGGCCGACCAGCGAGGCTGCCTGCTGGCTGAGCATCTGCTGGCGGAGGCGGTTGAGCTCTCTATGGATCTGATTGAGCTGCTCTTTCAGGTCCTGCACTTTCTGCTCGGCTGCCTCGACCGGCACATTCAGGGTACGGGCTATGCGATCGAGGGTTTGCAGGCGCTCCTGCGCGAAGTGCTCTGCACCGAAACCGGTCACGGCCTCGATGCGCCGTACGCCGGCGGCCACCGAACCCTCGCTCACGATGAGGAAGGGGCCGATCTGCGAGGTGTTTTCGACATGCGTGCCGCCGCAAAGTTCGTAGCTCCAGAATTCGTCGGTCTTGCCCAACTGGACGGTACGCACGATATCGCCGTATTTCTCGCCGAAGAGCGCGGTAGCGCCCTCGTCGATGGCTTCCTGCAAGGGTTTGTAGGCGATCTTGACAGGGTAATGCGCCAGGATGGCCTTGTTGACGGTGTCGGTAACCTGGCGGAGCTGTTCGGGGGTGAGGGGTGCGTCGTGGGTGAAGTCGAAGCGCAGGCGGTCGGGTGCCACCAGGGAGCCGGCCTGGTGGACGTGCTCGCCCAGGTGGCGGCGCAAGGCGCGATGCAGCAAATGGGTGGCTGTGTGGTTGCGCATGATGGCCCAGCGGCGCTCTTCATCCACGCGTGCCTCCACGGCCGAGCCCACGCGCGCGGTGCCTTTCTCG
>RFJM01000360.1 GCA_003694905.1 Caldilineae bacterium | reverse complement strand
TGCGGGAGCTACAAAACGCTACCTTCGTCGACGGCTTGCGCGGTCGCTCCAGTGTGGAAGGCTACGTTTTCGATGTGAACGGACGGCGCAAGGTCGGCCTCTGGTACTCCTCCAATACGACCGACTCCTACCATTTCCAGATCAATCAAGTGGGTGGGTCCGTACGTGTGGTCGATATGTTCGGCAACGAGCATATCGTGGAAGACGGCAGCCGTGACGACCTCGACAAGTTTGCCAACGGCTGGGTGCTGCTGCCCATCAGCGGCGATCCTCAGTTCTTCGAGGACCTGAGTGCTCCTACCTACACCCCAACGCCTACTCTCACCCCTACCGTCACACCGACCCCCACCCACACGCCCTCGCCGACGTCGACACCCACCGCCAGCCCGACATCGACGGCAACCCCCACACCCACACTGACGCCTACGCCAACGCTTACAAACACCCCTTCGCCTACGGCGACGCCCACCGAGGCGATCAAGTTCAAGGGTTATCTTCCCGTCTATCTACGGCAGTAGCCAGGCTGTTCGGCCCGTCCAAACCGGGGCTTCGGGTTCCGGATGTCGAACTTGCGAATCAAGCCCGGCCTTGCCCTTCGCTCCTCTCCTGCGAGAGAAACAAGGAGGGCACGGCCGGGCTTTCGATACAGGACTATTCCAGCTCTTCCAGGCGTTTCTGCCACTTGGCCACCAACCGGTCATAGGTGGCTTCGCTGATCTCGCCATTGGCCAGACGCATATCCAGGCTATCCAGCAGCGCTTCGATTTCGGCGCGTGTCTTGGGTGCAGCCGTTTGCTGAGCAGGCGCTGCGGCCGGCTGTTGAGGTTGCATGGCCCCCTGCATGGCCTGGGCGATGAGGCCACCAAGACCCGCACCCATGCCGATGCCTGCCCCCAGGCCCATCCCGGCGCCGACGCCTTCGCCTGCACCTCCACCCTCACCTGCGGAGGCGGCAGCGTCGCCCAGGGCGCGAGCCGCTTTGAAGCGCAGGTAGGCATTCATGTCGCCGATGGCGCCCATGGCTGCACGCTCGTCGATGGCCTGCAAGGTTTCCTCGGTGGCGCTGATGGAGCGCACAAAGACCTGCTTGAGGGTAATACCCGACTGTTCGAAAGACTCGGAGACCTTGGCGCGCAGGGCAACACCCAATTCGTCGACCAACGCCGGCAGGTCAAAGAGGCCGGCTTTGGTCTCACCCAACAGGTCGGTGAATGCCGCCACCAGCTGGCCGCGCAACCAGTCGGCGATCTCTTCAGTGCGGTAGTAACCGCGCTGCCCCACCACCTGGGCCACGAAGCGCTGCGCGTCCGCCACCTTGACCGAGTAGGAGCCAAACGCCCGTAGCCGTACCATCCCCAAATCCTTGTCGCGCAGGGCGACGGGCTGTGGTGTGCCCCACTTCAGATCAAGGATATCGGCCATGTTCACGAAATAGACCGACGCTTTGAAAGGCGACTCGCCGCTAAAGGCAACGCCCAGCAGATCGATCAGTAGCGGGATGTTGGCAGTCGTCAGGGTATGCCGGCCGGGACCGAAGGTGTCCAGAGCCTTGCCATCGCGGAAGAAGACAGCGTTCTGGCTTTCGCCTACGATGAGCTGAGATCCCAGGCGGATATCGCCCCAGCCGTCGGCCGGAACGCGCAGCACAAGCTGGTCCGGACGTTGGTCCGGGGCCTGGATGACGTCGAGAATTCTAGGCATGGTACATTTCTCCTGATATCATGCAAGGTGTGGATGTTAATGGGGGAAAACCGGTAGTCAACGGTCCGTTTCTTCTGCCTCGTCCGTTGAAGACGGGGAGCCCTCGGCACCGAGATAGCTGATGGCCTCTTCGCGACGGTCGTACTGGGATCTGAGTTCATCGAGTGCTTCCAGAAGATCGGAGACGGCGGTCGCAAAGGTATCGGCGTCGTGGAGAGCATCGGCCAGTGCATCGATACGCTCTTCGATGACCGGAATCTGACGCGTGATAGCCTCGTCGAAGGCGATGAGTCGATCCAGTTCCTCTTCTCGGATCTCCTGAGCATCGTAGAAGGGCGCGTAGCCGTACGACGCCGTTCGGATACGGTCAATCAGCAACTGGAGCCGTCCCACGGCCCGCTCGACTTCGGGTAACTCGCGCAGACGACCGGCCGACACCATGTCGCGCTGCATCGAGGTCAGGCGCCGGCGCTGCGCTTTGAGGCTGTCGGCGATGTTTTGGCGTAGACGGTAGTCTGCGTCCCGCCGCAGTTCCTTGGAGCGGTATTCGCGAATGACGGGTAAGTTGCTGACCAGTTCCTCCAGGCGTGACATGCCTTCTCTAGCTCGGTCGTAAAGGCTCATGAGATCACCTCCCTATGAGCGGAGAATTGGGGTTCGAGTTGAGACAGGGGGTTGTTTGCGGCGCGCGTTCAGTCGATGTGCAGGAAGACCTCTGAACCACACCAGGGGCATTCGATCACCCCGCGGCCGGCCAGTTCCAATTCGCCACCGCAGTTGGGGCATTTGCGGTCGGCCTTGAGTTGCGCGGCCTCCTTCGAATAGAGGATTCCATCCTTCCAGTTGATGGCGCCGGTGAAGAGTTGTTTGCCGACCAGGTCGCGCACCATGTCCTCGACTTCGGGTCGGGGCTTGTTGAGTTCGAAGACGATCTCATCCAGAGAGACCTTGCCCTGGGTGAGAACCATGTTGAGGATCTTGCGTTGTTCGCGCGCTTTGGCCATGGCGGTTTCTTCGGCGCGGCCGCGCATGAGCAGGTAGGCGCCGATGGCTCCGATGGGGATGACGACGAACACCAGCACGATGACGAAACCGAGAAGCTGGCCGCCGACAGTCGCCGTCTCTTCGGTCACCGCCTGCACGCCCAGCAAGGCCGCTGCGGCAACCAGGATCACGACGGCAACGATGAGCAAGATAACACCTGATATACGTCCAACGTTCATGTGGGGTTTCCTTGTATGAGCGCAAAGATCATTTG
>RFJM01000044.1 GCA_003694905.1 Caldilineae bacterium | reverse complement strand
TGTCTCTCCTGCAGGTTGCCCCCATCCTGAAACGCACCCCTTGTCCAGCCTTTCCTGGAAAGGCCCGGAAACATTGTGCTACAATATCACTCAGCGAAGATTGCCACACTATCTTGCTACCCGCCGCTTGTGACCACGATGAACGAGAAAACCCTGCGGTCGCCGCGCATCATGCACCGGGCCTGGGGCGAAATCCAGGTCGAGGGCTTCCCACCCTTCCGGGATGCCAAACTCTGGCCGGGCGGGGCCAGAGCCTGGAACTGGGACGAAACAGGTACGCGGCATTCTCCCGGCATCCAGCCTGCCGATGTAGAGGAATTGCTCGAGCATGGTGCGCGGGTAGTCGTCTTGAGCACCGGCGTCTACGGCCGGCTGCGGGTCAGACCCGAAACACTGCGCATGCTGGAGGAAAAGGGCGTCCGCACCCACGTTTTGCGTACCCCCGAAGCCGAACGCCTCTATAATGAGCTGTGCGCGTCCGAAGCCGTCGGCGCTCTGATTCACACCACCTGCTAGACACGCCCGCTCGGGCATCTTTCTGCCCGACCGCGAACCTGCTCCCTTGCGCTGCCGTGGACCCGCCAGCGGCGCGAGCGGATATGTAGAAAGAGGGACACGATCTGCCCATTCGGCCGACCGCGTCCCTCTCAATATCGGCACCTGTGTCAGGATCAGGCGATGGTGATGGAATCGTCCAGGTAGACGTCCTGGATGGCGTGCAGCAGCTTCACGCCTTCGGCCATAGGTTTCTGGAAAGCCTTGCGGCCGGAGATGAGCCCCATGCCGCCTGCGCGTTTGTTGATGACGGCCGTGCGTACTGCCTGGGCCAGATCGTTTTCGCCCGATGCGCCGCCGGAGTTGATCAGCCCCACGCGGCCCATGTAGCAGTTAGCCACCTGCCAGCGTACCAGATCGATGGGATTGTCGCCGATCAGTTCATCATACACGCGAGGATGCGTGCGTCCGAAGCCGATGGCCGTATAGCCGCCATTGTTGACGGCCTGTTTTTGTTTGATGATATCGGCCTCGATGGTAACACCGAGATGGTTCGCCTGGCCTGTCAGATCGGCCGCGACGTGATAATCCGTGCCCTCATGTTTGAAGGCCGGATTGCGCAAATAGGCCCACAACACGGTGACCATGCCCAACTCGTGGGCGAACTGGAAGGCCTCGCTGACCTCCTGAATCTGCCGGCGGGACTCCGCCGAGCCGTAATAGACCGTTGCGCCGACTGCCACTGCACCCAGATCGAACGCCTGTTGCACACTGGCGAACATGGTCTGGTCATACATCTGGGGATAGGTCAAGAGCTCGTTATGATTGAGCTTGACCAGGAAGGGGATCTTGTGCGCGTACTTGCGCGAAACGGCCCCTAGCACGCCCAGGGTCGACGCCACCATGTTGCACCCCCCCTCGATGGCCAGTTCGACGATTCCGGCGGGATCGAAGTACTGGGGATTGGGCGCGAACGATGCGGCCGCCGAATGTTCGATTCCCTGATCCACCGGCAGGATAGAGACATAGCCGGTGCCCGCCAGGCGGCCGGTATTGCGTATCAGCGCATAGTTTCGGAGTACCGCGGGCGGACGATCCGTTTGTGCAAATACCCTGTCCAGATAGTCAGGGCCGGGCAAGTGGAGCATTTCTTTGGGAATACCGGTGCATACATGGGTCAACAACGCCTCGGCCTCATCGCCAAGCAAATCTACGATTGGTGTTGTCATTTTATTTCTCCTCGTGAAATGAATGTTTACGAGCCACAACTGCGTATCAAATGAAGTCTATCACCGGCTGTGCCGATTGGCAATGATTTGGGTCATAGGCGGGGTGTGTTTCAAAAGGGGGGTAGCCGGGAGGCTGCCTCCCCGGGAAAAGCCGCGCCACACCCAGCCGACACCCCCCTATCGTTTCAGCTTGCCGGGCCGTGTGGTCGGGTATGCAAACAGGCTTTCCACCTATCGCTGCCACCGGGCGGCAGCAGCGCTGCCGGGCAAGCTGAAGGGATCAGCGCTTGTTCGCCCGCACCCGTCCGATTTCTCAACCCCAGCCTCGACACTGGTTCCCCGACCGGCCTCAGACGAGTAGAGCTCCCTTTGCAGATGCCCGGGCCGGCATGGGGCTGGCCTTCCCCGCCCATGAAGCCGGCCGGTCGCGGCTGCATCACCCACTGTAGAAATTCGTTCCCCGCATCTCCATGGGCAGGCTGAAAATCCAGACGGCGATGAGCGCCAGGGCCACGGCAACCACCACCCATGGAACCAGCCCCGCCAGGAGTCTCTGCCCGGCCTCCTCCCGGCGGGCGCCTTCACCCAGAGCATACAGCGTCGCCAGCAAGCCGGCCAGGACCACAATCACCTGCAGGGGGAACAACCAGCGGAAGGGCAGAATGGCGCTCAGCGTCCAGTTGGGATGCGCTCCCGGCCAGCGCACCCCGTGATCCAGCAAGAAGTTTTGCAGTACGGGCACGATGCTCAGCGCACCGGTCGCGAAGTGGAAGCCGTAGTGCGCGAACCAGATGGCCACGGCCAGCGGCACGAGCGCCGGCACATGACGGGCCAGAACGACCCGCAAGCTCTCGCGGGAGGCGGCCAGATGTCGGCTCAGCGCGGCCGCGGCCATGCCGACGGCCAGGGGCAGCAGCAGGTCCAGTGTAGCCAGGAGCAAGAGCAACGAGCCGAACTCGCCCAGGAAAGCCACATGCGCCGCGAGCCACCCCAGCAGAGCGTATACCGGCGGCACCATGCCAAAGGCATTGCTCAGAGAGGCGAAGACGAAAACCAGCGCCAGCAAGGACACATCCCACCGCCGCGGCCAGGATGCCGTGATCCCTTCCTGCAAGGGTGAGCGCAGAGCCAGGGCCACGTTGTCATGGGGACATGCCCGCGCACAATCCAGACAGAAGATACAATCCAGATTGCTGTCGATCTGGGGCACGAACAGCTCGGTCCCACAGCCCAGCATCCTCTCATTCCCGTTCACGCAGTCTTTGCCCTCGCAGCTCCGGCATACTTCTGCTGCCCGCTCGCGCACCTGGAACGGCGACACCGTGGAGGCAACGAAATTGAACGACCCCAGGGGACACAGGTACTTGCAGAACGGCGATTCTGCGAACAAGGCCTCCAGTACCAGGGCTGCCACAAAGTAGGCCGCGGCCAGCCACGCCGTCCATAAGGGGCTCGCCCAAAGGTCGAGCCATTCATACAGAAAAAAGATAATGAAGAGCAATCCTATCGCCGGCCACTTGTTTCGCAAAGCCCGCGGCCAACGGCCTCCGCGACGGCTGAAGCGGCGGGCAACGGTGCGAGGTAGGGTGAAGGGGCAGCTCATGCAAAACAGGTTGCCCACCATGAGCAGTGCCAGCATTACCAGACCCCGGTAGTGGATCCAGGCCGCTACGGTGGCAATGTTCTCCGGTGCCAGTTGCGGGCCGGTCAATCCGTCGTAGATGATCAGGCCGGCGACGAGAAGCAACAGGCTTTGGAAAAACAGCCGGCCCCATCGCCAGCGCAACAACCGGCCCAGGCCGGGTACACGCAAGAGGTCGAGGCGTAGTGGAGGGCGTTGCAGTGCGGTCACAGCCAACCTGTCTGCAGAGTCCGAGAGAGGGGCACCATATCAGCCGCCGACCACCGTCAGATCAAAGCGCCGCCGGAACCTGCGCCCGTCCGGTAGCTTGACCGTGATCGTGACAATCCAGTCCCCGGCCATACTCCAGGTGATCAGGGCTTTGTAGGTACCGGGATCACCAGGCAACGCTTCCGTCAGCACGGGTTGCATCCCCGCGTGACTCATGTCCCCCTTGATTTCAAGGCGGGCACCGCTGACCGGACGCCCCTCGGCGTCTGTCAGCGAAAGGATGAGCGTGGACTCGCCCACCTGTGGCGGGTGCGGCAAGACGCGAAGCTGCAGTTGGTAGTCGGGCAATGCTTCGGTGCGAGCCCCGCGGCTGCACGCCGTTGGGAACCCCAGCAACAGCACCAGCGCTAAGAGCACCGGCAATACGCGAGCATCTCTCATCTGTCACCTCCTGAGCAATGGCAGCTTTTCCGGTGGCTACTGACCCATGCCTTCCATGGGACGGACCTCCGCCTCGACCGTCATAGGCCCCGACTTCTCGAATTGGAGGGTGAGCTGGATGCGTGAACCGACTTCCAGCGGCTGCTGCAGGCCGATCAGCATAATATGCAGGCCGCCGGGCTTCAGCTCTACCCGGCCGCGGGCAGGGATCTCCACCCGCTGTCCCTCCACAGGGCGCATGCGCATCACCTGGTTTTCCATCACGGTCTCGTGGATCTCCACCGCCTCGCTGACATCACTCGCCACCCCCACCAGGGCATCGGCCGTCCCCCCTTCATTGGCAATGACCATATACACGGCGCCGTTCCCCGCCGCCATCGGCGAAGAGCGCGCCCACGGTTCGGTGATGCGGATGTCGGGCGGACTCGACGCCGCGCAGGCCGCCACAAATGCTACGAGCAGGAAAAGGAACACAAGCAAATGACGGTTGGCTTTGAGCGATCTGAGCATGGAAACCTTCCTTGTCGATTACGGGGTTGCGAGCGTCATCTGATGTTGCAGGTATTGCCGGGCCGCCTCCAGACTCATCACCTTGCCGCCAAAGCCCTTCTGAAATCGCCTGGCGTCGGCCTCTGTTTCGAAACAGAGGATCGAGGGTGTGCAGCACAGCGTCACCTGCGAGTCGACCAGAAACGCGGCCGAACGCGCGTTGACCATGCGACCATAGAGAAACTCCGCCGCCAGAGCCGAGACAAAGGGCCCCGGCCCTTGCAGGAGCATCAACCCACAGTGGGGACAGCAGGCGCGAAGCAAACTGCCCTGTTCATCCTGCAGGAGAAAGACGGTACGCCGGCGTACGCGGCCGCCACACATCGCGCAGCCTTCCTGTTCTTCTGCCGCAGCCCGCTGCAGCACGGCACCCCCACGAACCCTCCGTACCGCGCCCTCCTCTTCCAGTCGTCGCAGGTCCCGATGGACGGTCATGCGGGACACGCCCAGTTCGCGACTGAGCTCGGCCACGCTGACCTGGCCCTCCCGGTTCAGGCGGGCGAGAATGTGACGGCGGCGTTCCACGACTGACATTGTGTTACAAATCGTTACGATTGTCTCGAAAGATAGCAGAAGTATAACACGCCTGTCTTGCACCGACAAATCCTCCCGCCCAGGCAACGCCCAATGCTACGGCCCCCAAGCACCTCTTGCCCGCCCCGGCACCATCCCTCATCCCGGCCGGACGCATGTCCGGCGAGGAAGTCGGGCGCCCCTACCTGCCGTCCCCCTCGCGGGCGGCCCGCTCTTGCATGATCGTCCACAATAGTAAGATGCCGACTACGATAAGCAGCAACAGATTCATCACTCAGACCTCCGTGGGACGCGCAAATTCCGGTCGGTCGCCAGGGGAGTTACCGTGGCCTGTGTTATCATTATGGCACTCCAGTGTGAAATCCGCTTGAAAACGCTGTTCCACTTTCATGACATTTCTGTCATGATCTGCCAGTCGCCCATGACAAAGCCTATCCAGATAACGGTGCGTTTAGGCGAGCCCTTGCGGAGGGCCGCCGGTACGTATCGCCTGCAGATGACGCTGCCTGCGAGCGCCACCGTGGCCGATCTCCTCCATCGCCTCGGCCGGGACTACCCCGGTTTCGGCGAACGCTTCTCGGGCCGAGATTCCGGCCATCCCTATCCTTACCGCATCTACATCAATCACCGTCCCCTGGAGCCTGCCGCGGCCTCCGAGAAGCGCCTGCAGGATGGCGATCTGATACACATTGTGCTGCCCGTGGCCGGCGGTAGGGGAGATCTGGCACCTCTGCCCGCGGCCTTCTACGGGCGCTCGGCGCTGGAGGTGGCGCCCGAGCTGCTGGGATGCTACCTGATACGGGATCTGGGGCACGTGCGGCTGGTGGGGCGCATCGTCGAGGTCGAAGCCTACCTGGGCCGGGAAGACGCTGCCTCCCACGCCTATCGCGGCCCGACGCCGCGCAGCCGGGTGATGTTCGGGCCGGCCGGACGGGCGTATGTCTACTTCATCTACGGCGCACACCATTGCCTGAATGTGGTCACCGGCGCGGTGGGCGAGGGTCAGGCCATCCTCATTCGCGCCCTGGAGCCCCTGGAGGGCCTGGAGGAGATGAAACGGCGTCGTCGCCGGCAGGCGGTGGAACAGCTGGCCAACGGGCCGGGGAAACTGTGCCAGGCTTTTGCCATTGATCGCTCTTTCAGCGGGCACGATCTCACGCGGGGACAGGCACTATGGCTGGCTCGGGGTGAGGAGGTGGGGCAGATCTACAGCAGTCCTCGGGTAGGGGTGCGGGGGGATAGCCGTGCGCTGCAGGCACCCTGGCGTTTCTATGTTCCCGGCAGCCCCTGTGTTTCACCCACCGCGCTCAACGCC
>RFJM01000359.1 GCA_003694905.1 Caldilineae bacterium | reverse complement strand
GGGTGAGGCCGGTCATGCGACCCGCCAGATCGCGCGTCATCAGCGTGGTCTGGCCCAGCGGATCGGTGATGGAGTCCACCCAGGCGTCGTCGCCGTAGTCGAACGTAGTGACCCGTGCCGCTGCACCTTCACCGGCAGTGGTCGTGACCAGGCGGCCGCGGGCGTCGTAGGTGAACGCTACGGGCGCCAGGCCGGCGGTCTGCGAGCGCACCAGCCGCCCCAGCGTGTCGATGACCGTGACATCCTGACGCCCTTCGGGGCTGGTGGTGGTGAACTGGCGGGTTGCGGCATCGTAGACGGTGGTCCACACGCGGCCGTTGCGCACGGAGGTGTCGGTCAGGGTCGCCAGGCTTAGGGGGTTATCGGGTTCGTTGAGCACGACGGTGCGGTTGAAGGTCTCGTTGCGTGTGAGGCCGCCCGGCGTCTCGTAGACCGTGGAGACAGGCAAGGGCACCAGCATGCCGAAGCGGGGGTCCGATCCCTCGGTCGTGGTGATGGTCATGCCGTCCGGCAGGTGGATCGTTCGGGTGCCGTCCTTGCTGATGAGCAGTTCCATCTCGGTGCCGTCGGGGAAGGTGGTGACGCGGCGCTCGTCACCGTTGGGCAGGCGCTCGACACGATACACGGTGGTTCGGCCCAGGGCCGTGGTCGCAGAGACGACGTGACCGCTCTGGATCGCGGTGCGCTTCAGCGTGGTGAAGCCGCCCTCCGGGTCAGCGGCACGGGTGAGCCGTCCGACGGCATCGTAGGTAAACGTGTAGGTGGTGCCGGGACGGGGGCCGGTGGCGGAAGTGAGCAGGCCGTCTGTGGTGTAGGTGTAGGTCGTCGTCTCGCCGGCCGGGTTGGTGACGCTGGCCAGGAAGCCGTTCGCGTCCAGGCTTAGCTCGGTGCGCTGGCCGAAGGGGCCGACAATGGCGGTCGGTTTGCCGTCCGCGTCCCGTTCGATGGTAGTGACATTCCCATCGCCATCTGTCACGCTGATGAGCCGTCCGGCCGTATCGTACCCGAATTGGTATATTACAGCGCCGGTCAGGGCATGTAAGGTGCTCTGGTGGCGGCCGCCGGGAGTGAATTGGTAGATCAGAACACCGTCTTCGGAGGGGATGAAGAGGTCGCCGGCACTCAGAGCAGGCAAGGGTGGAGCAATCATACGCACGCGATGATTAAAGGTGTCGGCAATGTACAGGTTGTTGTTGTGACCCAGGGCGATGCCATAAGGGCGATTGAATTGTGCTTTGCTGGCCGGCCCCTTGTCACCACAAGGTGGGTTGCTTGTGTAGATACACGAGGAAAAACTTCCCGCGACCGTCGTGATAATTCCGTCAGGGCCAACTCGATAGACATCGTTCCGCATCCTGACGGCGATGTACAGACTGCCATCCTGTCCCACAGCCACTGCATGGGGGAACCAAAGCCCGGACTCTATCGCCGGGTTTCCATCGACGTATTTGCTTGTCCCATTGCCGGCTACGGTGGTGATAATGCCATCCGGGCCGACCCGGCGGATGCGTAAATTGCCCTGGTCGGCGATATACAGACTACCGTCGGGGCCGACGTCGATCCCAGTGCGAAACGGAAGCCAGGTGAAGCCTCCAGCGGGTGTGAAGTCCAACTGTGCCTGGCGTGCTGGCCCGCCATCCCCGCTGAACCCTTCCTGCCCCGTGCCGGCCACCGTGATGATGATACCATCCGGCCCGACACGGAAGACGCGATGACGATCGAGGTCGGCGATGTAGATACTGCCATCCTCGGCCACAGCCACGTCCACCGGAAAACCCAATGCGACCTGCGTCGCCGGCTGGCCGTCGGACTCCCAGGGACCACGCCCTCGGTTACCGTTGCCGGCGACGGCGGTCAGCCTCCCGTCCGGCCCCACCCGACACACGAGATAGGCATAAGGCAGGGCAATGTACAGACTGCCGCCCGGGCCCACGTCGATGCCGGTCGGTGCCGAGAGCCTTGCCGGCGTAGCTGGGCGGCCGTCACACAGCGTCGGGCCTGTTTGAACGCCACCGGCCACAGTGGTGATCGTGCCATCCGGTGCCACACGCCGCACGCGGTTGTTATCGAAATCGGCGATATAAAGGCTACCATCCGGGCCAACAGCCACGTCTGTGGGTTGATCGAGGGCGGCTGCGGTGGCCGGGCCGCCGTCACCCAGGCCATCAGGGGGAGCACCGCCGCCGGCCACGGTGTTGATCACGTTATAGACGATGCCGGCCGCGCCACGCCGCTGACCATTGCCCAGGTACAACGTGCGGCCCATCGGGTCATAGATGTGGTGAATAGAGAGGGTCCACCCCCCCAATCCCTGATCTGGTGCAACCCAACCGGCATGTAAAGTTGTCTTATGTTCCTGCCACAAGATCACTTCCTGGCGGGCTCGATTTGCACTGACAGGGATGCCCGAGAGCGCCCCAAAAGCCCGGGTAAGTTCCGCCGGTTCCTGGTACACGGCATCGTAGACATAGCCGATACGTACCTGGGCCGCTTGGGCTCCCTGAACTCTGCGGCCATATCCATCTCGACCATCCCAGGTAAAAGTGGTGCGTTGATTAGGGGCCGGTGAAAAGTGTTGGGTGGATGATTTACCGGCGACCCGGACCTCCAGGACGATCTCCTTGAGAGAAGCGGGGACTTCAGCTCCGCTCAGGGGGATATCCAGCCTGCCGGCCGCGCGATAGCCCGGCGCGCGGTAGCTGGCATAATGTATCCTGAAGGGGGTTCCGACGATCGGGATGGCCTCTTGTAGAACCTGGTTTTGGTATTCGATGCGGCCCCAGTCATCTGAAGAAGTTTCAGGATTGCTCTGCACCGGGATATCTGTATCCGGCGGTGGCAACCTGGGGGGGACTGAGCCCGGCCCTGGACCGTAGGGCCAGTTGAGGTCCCAGGTTGAGAAGTGGGTGAGGGAAATGCGCCACAGGCTCTGGCCCGGGGTGTAGAGAGTGGCCAGGTGCGCCCGCTCGGCGTCGCTCACCCCCAGATCGGCGCCGTTGTCTGCCAGGCCGTCGCCGGTGGTGTCCAGATCGGCCCGGCCATCCGTGATGGCCAGGACCTGTACGACGCGGCCGTTCTGG
>RFJM01000358.1 GCA_003694905.1 Caldilineae bacterium | reverse complement strand
GATGTGGAACGCCCCCCAGGTGAGCATGCAGGCCACGGGATTGAGGTCCGAGGCGTAGACATCGCAGCCCAGCCGCGCCGCCTCGAAGGGGATCTGCCCTGAGCCGCAGAAGGTGTCGGCCACCTTGGGGCGGTGGCCAAAGCGCATGATACCGAGCTGCTCGATGAGCTCCGGGAACGAGCGCGCGTTCGTGCCCAGATGGGCATTGACCGCATCCCAGATGTGGTCGTGGACGTCGGGCACCTCCTCAGGGCGCCGCGCTGCCTTCACCCGCTCGCGGTAGGGCACCCTGGGCAAAAGCTCCGCCTCGAGCCGGCGCCGCTCGCCCTCGGGCAGGTCCTTGCGCCAGGCGATCTTCGCCTTGGCATAGGCAGGGTTGGAGAAATCGATGGGCGAGGAGGCGGGGAGCGCGTCGTCGGGGGTGACTGTGAAGTAGTCGCGGATGCGGGCCAGGGCCACCCTTTCAAGGATCTCTTTGGGCTTGGGGCGGCGCTTCCAGCGGGCGGCCATGGAGCGGTCGTCCATGCCCATGAGCATCTCGAAGATCTCCAGATCCCGCTTCGGGTCGTCGGTGGCCGGCAACAGGCAGCCCAGCACGCAGGCCTTGGCGAGGATGAGGGGTTTTCTGCCCTTCCAGTAGGGGCCGAGGGCAGTCAGGGTCTGCCCGGCTCCGGCCATCCGCTCCTTGTAGACCTCGGCGGAGAGCTTCTGCACCGGCAGCAGGCGCTCGATCAAGGCCGGGGCATCGGCCAGCGAGAGGGGCTCGATGCCAGCGGCCGCATGGGCAGCGTTGCGGCTCATGGCGGATCTTCTGCAAAGAGCGGGAGCACGGCCGGTTCCTCCTTGGGTCTCGGGCGCCTTTTGGATGGCATAGGCGCTTTTCCATCGGCCAGAGCCAGATGGAGCGCGCGCCGCCAGCCGCGTTCGCTGTCCTCGGGCAGCCCCGCCTCGGCCACGGTGACCATGAACAGCCACCAGCGCTCCTCAGGCCGCAGCGCCGCCCACTTGCTGCAGATGACGGGCAGCTCTTCGTCGCTGGCCTTCTCCGCCGCCCAGGCCAGCACGCACAGCTCGCGGCCGAGTAGGCGTTCGACGAGGTTGGTGCCGGTGTGCCAGCGGCCGGTGCGGATGCCCGCGGCCTTGAGGCGGGCGTTGAATTCGCGGCGCGCGGCCTCGGCGATGCGGGACCACACCCGGCGCTCCAGCACCACGCGGTCTTCGGCCTCGGGAATGCCGCCTTCTGCCCCCCGATAGCCGTAGTCTTCGGTGATGCGTACAGGACCGGTGCGGCGGGCAGGGATCTCCACGCGGAAGAGGTGGGCGCCGAAGGCATCCGGGGCGCCGAAATCCACGGTCTTTTTGCGGGCAGGTCGGCTCATTGCTCGACGTTCTCCGAGGCAAGGGGCAACCCGAGTGCCTGACTGAAGGTCTCAAGGTCGTGTCCCGAACCGAAATGGGCCTTCTTGAAGCTCATCACCACCGGGGTATCGGGAGCAAACCCCTCCAGTATCTTTTCGAGGATGCCGGTCAGGTAGGTGCCATTCACCCGCTTCTCGCCGATGACCACAGCGGCCATCTGGGGGGCCTGGCCGATGTCGATGCTGATGCCCTCAAACTCGATTCCCTGGTCCCTTGCCTGCTTGAGGGCGGCAAAGACCGAGGCGCGCGCATCGAGCTTGAAGCCGGTGCGGGAGACCATCCGCCCTGGCTTGGCGGGGTCGATCTGCACCCCATTCCCGCCTTTGGCCGGAAAACGGAAATCCTCCTTGGCCTCGAGTCCGTCGGCGCTGGCAAAGACCCGCACCAGAACCTCGCCGTCGTCGATGGCGACAGGGCCCTGGTAGGGGGTACCCTCGCGGGGTTCGCTACCGTCGAGAGTGTAGCGGATCTCGCCTCTGGGGGCGACAAAAAGCTCCACGAGGCGCCTGCCGCCTTGTTCCATCAGGCGGTTGCGGATGACGAGCCGGTTTTTCCATACCACCGGCTCGCCGGTCTCATGCTGCCCGGTGGGATCCTCCACCAGAAACTGGACCTGCAAGGCGTTGGTTTCCAGGTGGTCTTCTTTAAGAATCGGGCTGGACGTTGAAACCGGCCCATCCTCCGCATAGCGGATGACCGGCCTGGGACCGGCGTTGAGCGGGTTGACCCTCAGGCGCACGCGGCCCTGGTCGTCGGGGCCATGCTCGACGATGACCTGGGCCGAGGTTTTCTTCTTCCTGGGCTTTTTGGTGATGTAGCCGTTGCCGAGGTCCTCCCAGAGGCCGCGGTTGAGGGCGATGGATTTGAGATGGTCGAGGCCGCGGGGGGGCAGCCAGGGCATGCCGGCCTGTTCGGCGTAGCGGTCGGCGGCGTCAGACCAGCGGGTTTCCTCCTGGTTGGCCGGCCAGAGGAGGTCTTCGGCCTTCTCCCGGATGGCGTCGAAGTGCCTTTCGATGTCGAGGAAGAGCTTGATGGGATCGGCGGTGAGGGTCTTCTCGATCTGGGCCTCGCCATCGAAGGGCTTCGAGGTGTCGCGCGTCGGGTCGAGGGCCTTGGCGACAAGCCTTGGGGGCTGCCCGGGGCGTTGGATGGGAAACAGGACCTTGTCGAAGATGTTCAGGATGGTGGCGTTGAAGTCCTGCTCATAGGCGGCCTGCCTATGCTCCAGGTCCTCGCGCTGGGGGTGCCCGGGCGGGATGTGGGTATCGGCCTTCTGGGCGGCGAAGAGCTGGCGGGCCGCCTTTTCGACGCTGGCCATGGCGGTCTTGTCGCCGGTGAGCACGAGGAGGTTGTTCTTCTGGGACAGGCCCGCGAAGAACTTCTGGATCTCCTCGGGGGGAACTTTGGCATCGGGGCTGACGATGAGCAGCACACGGCCTCTGCGGAGGCGCTCGGCCGCCTCCTCAAGGGTGGGCAGGGGCAGAACGTCTTCGTAGGCGGTCTTGCGGATGGGCTTGAACATCTCCCGCAGGCGATGGCGGATGAGTTCTTCGATCTGGTTGTCCGGGGCGTCTTCGGCCAGGCTTTGCAGGAGCTTGGTGAGGTTTTCCTGGCGGTCGAAGTAGTAGCGGCCCTCCGGCGTGTGGTGGAGATACCAGTCCACCTTTTCCATCTCCTCGAACGCTGCGAGAAACTCGGAGGGCTCCCGCAGGGGCGTGACCAGGCACTCGACCATCTCCTCACGGGTGAGCCCTTTGACCGCGTTGACGGCGGTGGAGAGGCTGGCGGTCAAGAGCAGGGTGCTGGTTTGCATGGCGGCGTCTTTGCCCAGTTCGGCGTCGATGACCTGGGCATGGGCTGCGCCGGTGGCGTCCCAGATGTCCCGGGCGATGACATCGCGCATGCCGGAGATCTCCGTGAGCTTGTCGCGCACCTCCGGCAAGGAGAGGTCGAAATGCTGGGCGCCGATCAGAAAGACATCATTGTCGCGGCGCTCCCAGACCGATTTGAGCAGGCGCGATGCCAGCTCCAACAGCCCGCGGGTCTGTTTGAACTGTTCGTTTTCCTTGAAAAGCGCGATGAGGTTCTTCAGGCGCGGGTGAAAGGGGTAGGTGGCGGCGATCTCATCCGCCAGGGCCTCCGCGCCGCGATGGGCCGTCTTGGCCTTGGCCGCTTCTTCCAGCTTGCGGCTGAAAGCGCTGGCGACCTCATCGATCTCGTCCTCCTTGGGCAACCGGGCAAAAAGGCGCTTGCGCAGAATATCATAGACCTCGTTTGCCGCCAGATCGACGGGGGTGATGTTGCGTTCCTGACGCCCGAGCTCGGCGGCGGCGTCCTGCAGCGCGCGGTTGATCAGCCTGCCGCCGGTGTCATAGGTGGCGGTGAGATCGGACACCACCACGCATACGTTGTTCTTCTTGCCGGCGGCCGTGAGCAGGTTGGCAAACGCGCGGGTGGCGATGTCGGCTACCGTCCCGTTGCCGACCTTCTGCGTGTCGAGGTAGTGGAAATAGGGGGGCATCTCATCCAGGAGGATGAGGATCGGCTGATCGCCCTCGAACAATGTCAACCAATCCCTTTCGTCCGGCGCCCTGGGGCCTGCTTCCCAGAATTTCCTGAACAGCTCCGCCTTGCCAAGCTGAGCGGCGATCTCGCCCCAGAAGAAGTGATCCGGGCTGTTTCTGCCGTTGAAGGCCGCAACCAGGGCGCGATCGAAATCGTCGATGTAGGACACCTCGGGGCAGTATTGCCTGCGCAGCTCCGGGTGCTTGGCCAACAGTCCAAAGCCGATGAGAAGATGCGTCTTACCGCCGCCCATGGCCTGCTTCAGATGAAACACGGCCTGGGACGACTTCCCGGCCAGCCGGGCAAGGCCCTCGGTGATGAGATCCCGCATGCCCTGCGTGATATAGGTGCGTTCAAAGAACGCTTCGCCAGTGCCTTCCTGATGGATCAGTTCGTCAAGCTGCTCGATCTGATCGCTGATCCTGATGGAAAGGGCATTGGGTTGAAGTTCACAGGCGTCTTTGACGGTTTTCACGCTCCCCACTCCTTCAATGGTCGAGAGGCTTTACCTATTCCCTCGATACCGGCTGGAGGCGATAGGCCCAAGCCATTTTAGCCGCCTCTGCGATGTCGCCCCGTCTCATGGCATCGCGCATATCATTCAGCCGGTAAGCATCTTCGAGAGTCCGTATGGCGATCCATGCCACATCTGCTTCGACCACGACGGATACATTTGGTCCGCTTTTTTATCATTCAACAAG
>RFJM01000357.1 GCA_003694905.1 Caldilineae bacterium | reverse complement strand
GCCGCCTCTTTTTCCGGGGCGCTGCCCGCCACCTGCCCCCAAATTGAAACACACCCCCCACCTCTCCGGTTTTGCTAAACGGGCTGCGACGATGGTATACTTTGAGAGTACTGATCCTTAGCAGATGCGCGGCTGCGTGCAGCCGATGGCGGGTCGTCTAATTGGCAGGACGGCGGACTTTGGATCCGCTAGTCGGGGTTCGAGTCCCTGCCCGCCAGCCACAGATCGTCGGGGCGAGGGAGACTGGTTTCCTCGCTCCGGCCTGTATGAACAGCATGGTGACCATAGCTCAATAGGCAGAGCACCTGGTTGTGGCCCAGGAGGTTTCGGGTTCAAGCCCCGATGGTCACCCTTTTTTGTTGGCATTGGCTCGCGGGGGCGGTACCCCGCGAAAGCGGCACAGCGCCGAGTATGCCAGAATAGGCTACGAAACACTCGCGGTCTGCTGCGACCGCAGGCGGAGCGACGGGGTGCGGCACGCGGTCGCGGCTGACAGGCGGGCAATAGCTCTCCGCCGGTGGGCCCGGGCGAGCGGCCATACCCGAGTATGCGGCGGCCCCTGACATGCAAAGGGGGCCGGCCGCTGCTACTGCCACAGGTGCGCGTATTTCAGGCCGCTGCCGGTGATGAAATTGACCACCAAATCGTCCGGCTGTAGCCAGCCCTGGGCCAGCAATCGCTCCTGTGCGGCCAGGCACGCCGCGCCTTCGGGCGATGAGAAAATGCCCGTGGTCGCGCCCAGCAGGTCGGCCCAGCGCATCATCTCGCCATCGGGCACGGCGATGGCCGTGCCGCCGCTCTCGCGCAACGCCCGCAGGATGAGGAAATCGCCGATGGCCGCGGGCACGCGCAGCCCGCTGGCCACCGTGGCCGCGTCCTGCCACATCTCCGCGTGCTCGCTACCCGCGTGGAAGGCGGCGACAATGGGCGCACAACCCTCACTTTGCACACTGACCATGCGCGGGCGTTCAGGGCCGATCAGCCCCAACGCCTCCATCTCCGCAAAGGCCTTCCACATCCCCACCAGCCCGGTGCCCCCGCCCGTGGGGTAGATGATCACGTCGGGCATGCGCCAGCCCAGTTGCTCCACAAGCTCGTAGCCCATGGTCTTCTTGCCTTCCAGTCGGTAGGGCTCTTTCAGCGTGCTCACGGCAAACCAACCGTGTTCTTCCACGCCCTGCTTTACGCGGGCGCCACAATCGGTGATCAGGCCATCCACCAGGGTGACGTTGGCCCCCAACGTGCGGCATTCCACGCTGAAGGGCGCGGGGGTATCCGCGGGCATGTAGACATGGGCGGGCAGGCCCACGGCCGCGGCATAAGCGCTCATGGCCCCGGCAGCATTCCCGGCGCTGGGGATGGCCAGCTCGCGTGCACCTAGCTCGTAGGCCCGGCTCACGGCGACGCACAAACCGCGAGCCTTGAAACTGCCGGTGGGATTCAGGGTTTCGTCCTTGACGTAGGTATTGGGCATGCCCAGCAGCTCGCCCAGGCGGGACACATGTCGCAACGGCGTGCCGCCCTCCCCCAGATCGATGGCATTGGCGGGGTCTTGCACGGGCAGTACCTCCCGGTAGCGCCACAGGCCGGGCGGCCGCTGCGCCAGCGAGGCGCGGGTCAGCGTCTGCGCAGCTCTGGCCAGATCGTAACGGGCCAGCAAGGGCTTGCCGCAGGCAGGACACACGGTGTGGAGATGGTTGGGGTCATAGGTCGCGCCACAGGCGCCGCATTCAAGATGGGTCAATGTTGACATGATAAGTGGTGAGGAGGTTGACTGATTGGGTGGGTCGTTGTAAGCCGCTGCTCCAGGCTCTCATGATGACTGAGCCGTAGAAGCAGGCCGGACAGGCCGGAAAATCTGTCCTACTGGAGGTCCGCAAAAATGCCGTCCAGATCTTCCTCGGGCACGTCGAACACGGCGCCCGTCGGCGGCAGGGGCTCGCGGGTCATCCATTCGGGCAGGCGGTCATCGGCGGGGGTGAACCCGGCGCCGTGATTGAAGGCCCGTTCCAGGCGGATGCTTTCCCGGCCCAGCGCTTCCACGATGTCTTCGCCCACATCCCAGCCGTAGCGAGCTCTGAGCAGGGCCGGCGCCACAGCCGGGTCGGCGCCGAAGCCGAAACCGGCGAAGATGCAGGCACCCAGGGTGTCGAAACCGGCCATCTTGAACTGGGCCGAACGCGAGACGGGTATCTGTATGGAGGGGTCCAGATGGTCGATGGGGGCGCGAATCGTCAGGCCCGAGGTGTGGTCGGCGCCCTGCGGGCTGGTGGCATAGGTCACGCCCGTGCCTTTGACCCCGCGCGGGTCGTAGGCCGACATGGCCTGTCCCTTCACGGCTGGCACCCGTTCCACGCCGAACACCCGGCCTGTGGTCACGGCGCCATTGCCCAGAATGCGGCCCAAGGGCGTTGCCTCAGCGATCTCACGCACCAGTTCCAGAGCGCGCTCTCCGTCGCCAAATGTCAGCAAGCCGGCCTCGGCCGCGACCCCCAGGGCGGC
>RFJM01000356.1 GCA_003694905.1 Caldilineae bacterium | reverse complement strand
TACAAACGATGAAATATCGCAAGCTTGGAAACAGCGAACTCGAGGTCTCGGTCCTCTGCATGGGCTGCTGGGGACTGGCGGGTGATTTTCACTGGGGCTCGCAGGAGGAGGCAGATTCCATTGCTACGGTGCACGCTGCGCTGGACGCGGGCATCAATTTCTTCGATACGGCCGAGATGTACGGGCAGGGGCGTTCGGACGAGGTGTTGGGCCGGGCGCTACAGGGCCGGCGGGATCGGGCTATCATCGCCAGCAAGGTCAGCCCAGCCCATCTGGCCAGGACAGATCTCATCGCTTCCTGTGAGAACAGCCTGCGCCGGTTGCGCACGGATTACATCGATCTGTTCCAGATCCACTGGCCCAACCCGGAGATTCCCCTGGAGGAAACGTGGACAGCTTTGGAGCATTTGCAGGCTCAGGGCAAGATCCGGGCCATCGGCGTCTCCAATTTCGGGCCTATAGATCTGGCGGATCTGCTGCGAATCGGCCGACCGGTGAGCAATCAGCTCCCGTACAGTCTCCTGTTCCGCGCCATTGAGTTTGGGATCCAGGAACGCTGCCGCAGCGAGAATATCGGCATCCTCTGCTATAGCCCTTTGCTACACGGTTTGCTCTCGGGTAAGTACACGACGACCGATAGTTTCCCACCCACGCGGGCGCGCACCCGGCACTTTTCGCCGGCATGGCCGCACATCCGCCACCGCGAGCCCGGCTGCGAAGCCGAAACCAACGCGGCCCTGACCGAGATCCGCCGGATTTGCGATGGGCTGGGGGAGCCTATGGCGCATGTCGCCCTGGCCTGGCTGTTGCAGCGCGATGGCGTGACCTCGGTCATCACCGGCATGCGCCGGCCCTCGCAGGTGTTTGACAATGTCCGCGCGGCCGAACTCACCCTTTCGCCCGCAACCGTCCGGGCTCTGGAGGCCGCCACCGAGGCAGTGAAAGCGAAATTGGGTCCCAATCTAGACATGTGGCAGACCGACTCGCGGGCCCGCTAGCCTCGGCGCAGGCGGCCGGCGCCGGTCACGGCGGGTCTGGCGGTCCGCGGCCGAGATTGTGTCAGGTGAATCCCGAAGAGTAGCCGTGTTCGAGATGGGCGCTGCCTCCTGTTCGTACCGCTTGGGGGAGGAAAAGGCCTGGAAACAGGCCTCAGCCACGCCGCAACTCTACCGGGATGCTGAGCAGCAGTTTGTCGCCTTCCTTCACCTCCACCAGAAGGCCATGGGAGCGCAGTATGCCCATGACGCTCTTGGGCTTGTGATAGTACCAATAGGGCGATTCATCGAGATCATGGCCGTACTCGGCCGCGAATCTGTCCCAATCCATGACGCCCCCCTCGGCCTGGACGTGCTCAAACGCTTCTCGCGCTTTGTCGGGTAGCCTCTCCAACACACGCCGCTGCACCCTGGGGTTTTTCAGGTTCTCTATTAATAGCTCTAGCAGTTCCCCCTTGCGCAGATGCGACCAGCCGCCCCCCAGGATGACATGGCGGCCGATAGCCGTCAGGCAGGCTTTTGTGTAGATCCCCAGGGCTTCGGCCAGGTTGGGGTCACGCGACTTGAGTTTGCGTTGCCGTTGCCGAAAAGCATCTGCCCGAGCTTTCCACTTGTCCCGGAACCGGCTGGTCCACTCTGAGGCAGCTCGCCGGCTATCCAGATATTCCTGCCAGGTCTTAAGGGGTTCATACAAAGGCACGATTTCTTTCGCGATATCCAGGGTCGCCTGGGCATCATCGTACCGTTCTTCGAGAATGGCAATACGCGCATGAGTCACACTTGCAAACCCAAACTCTAAAGGAGTCATTTCAGGTAAAGCCGCAAGACGTCTTGCCATCTCTTTTGCTTCTTCCAGCCTACCCTCGTCGATAAGCAGGTGGACCAGATTGGCACGTGCCATGGCATAGTTGGGATCGATTTCCAGGGCCTTTTCAAGCAGCGATTCGGCCTCCCTGTCATTGCCTTCGGACCTGCATATTGTTGCCAGATTGTTGTAGGCTTCCTTGGCATTGGGCTCCAGCTTCAATGCCTTTTCGTACAGTTCCCTGGCCAGCGCGACGTTTTCCTCCCGATGCACTTGCTGAGCTCGCTGCAGCAACTCATTCACTTCCGGAGAGTAATCCAAGTCTTGGTCCTGCACGACCACACGGTGCGGGACTACGCTCCGCCAATCATCCTTGTACCAGACTCGAACGGGCTCATAGGGGGACAACTCGCCAGCGTCCACGAGGGCCTGAACCGCTTCCATGCGGTCCTCGAAATCACCTTTCTTCCCCAAAGCAAACTCACGCAGGAGAGCATGGGCTTCAGGTGTTCCCAGAGACGAAAGCAAGTCAATGGTCGGGAGCACAAGCTTGTCCTCCCACAATGCTGACCTGGCGAGAAGCAGAAGTTGCGGGAAACGTTGCTGCAGGCGTTGCAATCGGCGGCGGCGTTCGGCCATGTCCAAATCCGATGACAGGATCTGGACTAGCTCTTCCTTTGCCTCCAACGACATGTACTTGGCAGGGGGAAAATACGAATATCGGTCTGCCCATCCTACGCCAGGGCGACCTGCTTCCAACGCCTCCAGGTATTTTTCGGTTCGGGGAACGATGCCCCTTAGCTTCCGCAAACGGCGGATTGCCTCGGCACGACGGCCCAAATTGGCCTCGGCGACCGCCAGATAGAACTCTCTGTACGATGCCTCGTCTGCGAAAACAACTGCATCATCAGCGGGTTCTTCGCTCAATAGGCGATACACTTCCTCGTCCTCTTCGAGAGCAGCGGCAGCTTCGGCCTTCCTCAATACCTCCACGAAAGTAGTAGGCCGCAGGGGTTTCAATCGCTCCCAGGTTTCGCGAGCTTCGCTTAAACGACCCGTCCATGTCTCGAACAATGTGAGACCACCCAGCGCCAAGATGTTCTCGGGCTCGAACTCAAGCACGCGCCTACAGGTAGCAATCGCCTGTTCAGGTTCGCCATGATAGAAGAGGGCCACAGCCAGGCTGTTATAAGGGGGAGCGTAATTGCCCAGTTTGCGGATGGATCGGCGATTCAGTTCGATGGCCCTCTCGAATTGCCCGCGGTCCAGGGCCATTTGTGCCTTCTCCATCAGCGCGATACCTTCCCTCGTCTTGCTGTATGACAGATTCAGCTCAGCTGCCCACGCGTTCACCTCCTCCTCCATTTCCTGCACGGCTTCTTCCAGACCTTCATAGGGTGAGAGGTCCACCCCACTTTTTCGGGCATTTTCATAAGCATCCAGGGCCAGACAGATATGACCCAACTGCGTATACACCAGCAGGAGCGGTATCCAAAGGCTCGGAGCATTCGAGACGTCTAGCGCCGTTCGGTACGCTCTCTCTGCCTGGAGCATAGCCTTGACTCCAAAGTAGGCCATTCCCAAATCAACGTGCAGACGAGTATCCCGTACCCCCCTGGCCGAAAAGGGCTCGAGCAGTTCGATAGCTTCCGCATAGCGCTCTTGCAGTAGCAGGCGTTCAGCCTTTTCGAGAGCTAGGTCGAGTTCCGAAGGACGTTTGCGCAATCGCGGGAAGGATTTTCGCCGGATTTTTCGTTTTCTTGACATATGGCTCGGAGTGGAATGGATTTGGGGGTCAGCAAAAGAGTAGCACAAGTAACTGCCGGCCTCCAAAAGCCGCCCCGTGCTCTCACGGACGGATCAGCACATCGGGTGTGTTTCAACATGGGGCAGCCTGTAGGAAAGGTTGTCCGGCCTGTCGCCGGCATTGGGCGGCAGTGGCACCGCCTGGCAAGCTGAAGCGATGAACGGAAGTCCGGTTGGCTACGGCCGCGCGGCCGCCTTCCAGATTCGTGGACGAAACCCGGATTCGCCCACATCTCTCAGGTCTGTCGGCACCGCGCGAAGCCATGAACAGTCCTCACGCCTGCCTCCTCACAGTCGCATGGCAAAACGAGAGTTTGCCTTCCTCTCGACGCGCGTGGCCAGGGAGGTTGATGGACGGTCTAGCGCGCAAGATGACACGCATCCTTAGCGGCCACGCCGTTGCGACAAATGTCCCTTGACAGGGAGAGAGGCAACCGGTACGCTAAGATTAGCTTCCGGACAGGAGTGATCTATGCCCACCCAGCTATGGCGCGAGGCAGTGCCCGCGCGACGAGTCCACTGGCTACGCTGGACCCTTCCCTTCCTCTTTGCGGCCATTGTCGTTTTCTATCAGATGCTCTTTACCACCTATATCCACAACAGGGTGGGGGAGACGGCTCATACCCTGGTGGAGATCGGCTTCTACAGCGTGGTTGGCCCTGTTTTTACCTGGCTCACTCTGGGCCTGATCGGACGCTGGCTGCGCGAACGCGAGGCGCTGGAACAGACTGCCCGCGCGCAGGAGCAACACCTGGCCAGCATCGTCAATGCTTCGGCCGACGCCATCCTCAGTCTCGATGCGCAGGGTTGCATTCGCACCTGGAATCGGGGGGCCGAGAGCATGTTCGGCTACCCAGCCGAGGAAGTGGTGGGGCGGCCCCTGAGTATGCTCCTGGCTGGCGAGCCCTCAACGCTTGCCCCCTTCGATCCTTCGCAACCGTTACAGAACTACGAGACGGCCTGTCGCACCAGAGGGGGGCGGACAATCAGCGTCGAAGCTACCCTGACGCCTCTACAGACCGCGGGCACCTTCGGCGGGGCCTCGGTGATTCTGCGAGACATTAGCCAGCGCAAGGCGCGAGAGCAACTGCTCAGCGAGGAACGGGCACGCATCGCCCGCGACCTGCATGATGGTCTGGCGCAGAACCTCTACTTCATGGGGCTCAAACTAGACTACATACGCAAACGGCTGGACGGCAACCCGGACGAGGCCGGCCGGGAACTCGCCATGCTGAAGCAAACGGTGCAACACGCCATTCGTGAAGTACGGCGAACCATCTTCGCCTTGCGTCCCCTGGACCTGCAGGACAAGGATCTGGACGAAGCCATTGTCGCCTATGCTCAGGCCTTTGCCGAACAGGTCGGACTAAGAATCGAGACATCGGTGACGAGCGCGGCACGGCGCATTCCGCCCAGCCTGCATCCAACCCTGTTCCGCGTGATGCAAGAGAGCCTGAACAATGTTGCCAAGCACGCCGACGCCCGCCGCGTCAGCATCCGTCTCAGCGTGGAGGGGGAGGTGTGCCGGCTGGAGATCAGCGACGACGGCCGGGGTTTCGATCCCGAAAACCAGGTCATCGCAGCGCGTCACCTGGGTCTACGCCAGATGCAGGAACGGGTGGCGGAAAGCGGAGGCGAATTGCACATCCGCAGCCAGGCCCGTGCCGGTACCACTGTGAGTGCCGTCTTACCCCTGAGGGGTTCGCCATGAGCGCGCGCATCCGCATTCTCGTTGCCGACGACCATGTAATGGTACGGCAGGGGCTCAGCCAGATCCTGGACAGCGAGCCCAACATGAAGGTGGTGGGGCAGGCGAGTGATGGTCGCGAAGCCGTCGAACTGGCTGCTATATTGCAGCCGGATATCGTGGTGATGGACATCAACATGCCCCTTCTGGACGGGGTACAGGCAACGCGGCAGATTACCGCAACCCGCCCGGCCACCGGTGTCATCATCCTCACTATGTATCGCCAGGATCAATATGTCTTCGAGGCCATAAAGGCCGGTGCCAGGGCATACCTCTTGAAAGACGCGGACAGCGAGGAACTCGTGCGTGCCATCCGCGCGGTGGCCGCCGGCGAGGCATTGCTTGACCCGGCCATTGCCGTACGTATGATAGACGAGTTTCGCCGCATGCAGTCGGGGCCGGTAGGCGCGGATGGCGTCACGCCCCTGAGTGAGCGCGAGCTGGAGATCCTGCGTCTCGTGGCCCAGGGACTGGAGAACGAACAGATCGCCGAACGTCTGGGCCTTTCGGAAAAGACCATACGCAACCGGCTCACGGTGGTTTTCGAGAAGCTGCATGTCAGCAATCGCACCCAGGCCGCCTTGTACGCGCTGCGCAAGGGTCTGGCCAGTCTCGATGATGAGGAGTGAGGGACATTTGTCCTGCGGGCGGGGCCGGATGTCCCTACCCTGGAATCGGAGGGAGCGCTACACTGAAGCCATTCAACCATCACCGCCTTTCGGAGGACACCATGCGCTTACGTTTCCTATTGATCGGCCTGCTGCTGGGCGCCGCAACGGCCCTGCTCGCAGCCTGCGGCGGGGCAGGCGAACAACCGACTCCAACTCAGGCCCCAACACCCATCAGCGCGGCTGAGCCCGCGACCGGCAGCACCCATGCAGAAGGCGAACAAGGTGTTGTCGAGGACAGCGCCGCTGAAGCTGTTCACGAGGAGGGGGACGGGCACGCTGCCGAAGACCATACCGCCGAAGCCTCCCATGAGGAGGGCGATGCCCATGCCGCGGACGAACATGATGAAGACCATGAGTCGTCGGCCCACGGCGTTCCCGAAGAGGCTGCCGCCCGTCCCAACCCCATCGCGGCCGACGAGCAAAGTGTGGCCCGTGGTGCGGAGCTCTACAAGGCTACCTGTGCCGTTTGCCATGGCGAGCAGGCCTACGGCGATGGTCCGGCCGGTGCCGGGCTCAAGCCTCCCCCGGCAGACCTCCACGAGGACCACGTGCAGGTGCTCAGCGATGGTGCGCTCTTCTACGTCATCCAGAACGGCATAGAGGGTACGGCGATGCCGGGCTGGGATGCTCAGTTCAGTGAAGAAGACATCTGGCATCTCGTCAACTTCATCCGCAGCCTCAAAGAGTAGTCCCTACCCCCCTTCCCCACCATACGAAGCCGACGCCCGCGGGCGTCGGTTTTGTTATACATTTGTGACCGCTACTTCATCATTCTTTCACAATACGCCGGTATACTACCTCTGCGCCGTACGTATGGCTATGGTATCATACCCCGCGACAACATCCCCTTTCTCCTGCCGGCCTAGCCGTGATTGTGCCCAAGCGTCACCGGTAGTCCTCAGTGCAGGCATCATGCGCGCACTCGCCGGCGGCGAGGACACGGTTCAAGTCGCCTGTGTCACGAGCTTCTTTCCGATTTCTCCGCGTTTGTCGTGCTCGGCCGCGTGCTAGCATCAGAAGAGAGCAGCACAATTTCCTGATTCACCATGTCCCAAGGAAGAAAG
>RFJM01000355.1 GCA_003694905.1 Caldilineae bacterium | reverse complement strand
TTGCGCCCATTGTGCAATATTCCTCACTGCTGCCTCCCGTAGGAGTCTGGGCCGTGTCTCAGTCCCAGTGTGGGGGGTCACGCTCTCACGCCCCCTATCGATCATCGCCTTGGTGGGCCATTACCCCACCAACTAGCTAATCGACCGCAGGCCCCTCCCGAAGCGCCGGAGCTTTACTTGACCAACCGAATGGCCAAGCACATGCGGTATTAGCCACCGTTTCCAGTGGTTATCCCCCACTTCGGGGCAGGTCACCTACGTGTTACTCACCCGTGCGCCACTAACCCGCCAGATTCCGAAGATTCTGGCTGTTCGTTCGACTTGCATGTGTTAGGCACGCCGCCAACGTTCATCCTGAGCCAGGATCAAACTCTCCGAAAAAATTGTTTACCTGAATCGTTCAGGTCTTTACGGTCTGTTGTTCAGACCTCGGGAACCCTGACTGGTTTCCTATCACTCTTCAGCTGTTAAGGTGCTCGCCCGATTGCTTTCGCAACTTAATCGGCTTCTGCGGAGGCGGCCTTTTTTGGCGAAACAAAACCGCCGACAGATGGACATGCCGACGGGCTAACATTACTTCCAGGTAACTGTCGCTGTTAGCTGACTTTCCGCTCTTGGCCTGTATGCCTCCTTGTTAAGGTCGCTCGAGGCGAATCCTTATTGCTTGACGTCTCTAGTCTACCACCAGGTCGACTGCTTGTCAAGTCTCAATCTCGGCTTCTCAAAACTTTCTTGCGAAGCCCTCGCTGCCTCTCTGAAAGGGCCTTGCGGCCGGGCAACGAAGGCGACTATATCACAACTCTCGGCCCTTGTCAATACCCTTTTTCGCCCTTTCTCATTAAAACAAATGATCACATCTCCCGTCGCCCTTCTAACGCCCGGCTCAGCGTCACCTCGTCCGCATATTCCAGATCTCCACCCACCGGCAGACCGCGGGCGAGACGCGTCACACGTACTCCCCCCGAACGCAACAAGCGCGCCAGATACATCGCCGTCGCTTCTCCTTCCATGGTCGGATTGGTCGCGATCAACACCTCCCTTATCGGCTCCTTCTCCTTCCGCTCCAACAACGACTCAATACGCAGATCTTCGGGCCTAATCCCCTCTACCGGATTAATCACCCCGTGCAACACATGATACAGCCCGTGATACACACCCGTCCGCTCGATGGCCACCACATCCAGCGGTTCCTCCACCACACAGATGATATGCATATCTCGCGAGGGGTCGCTGCAGATCTCGCACGGATCCTGCTGGCTGAGATTCTGGCAGCGACTGCAGTAGACGATGCTTTCCTGCAGTTCGCCGATGGCCGCCGCCAGCTCTTGCACCTGCTCCGCGGGAGCGCGCAAAAGATAGAATGCAAGTCGCGATGCGCTCTTCGGACCGATGCCCGGCAAACGCGTCAGCGCCTCGATCAGCCGCTGGATTGGTTCCGCTACCACCTGCATGGCCATCACATGTTACAGCAAACCCGGCGGCAGGCCCAGACCTGCCGTGATCGCCTCCATGCGCTCACTGGCCAGCTTCCGCGACTGCTCCAGCGCCTCGTTCACCGCGGCCACGATCAGATCCTGCAGCATCTCCACATCTTCGGGATCCACCACATCGGGCTCAATCCTGATTTCTCGGATCTCTTGCTGGCCGGTCACCACTACGGTGATCACACCGCCGCCTGCACTGACCTCCAATGTTTCGTCGGCCAGCGCCTCGTTTACTGCGGCCATCTGTTCCTGCATCTGCTGAACCTGAGCCATCATGTCGCCGCCCCCCAGACCGGGTAGACCACCGCGGCCACCCGCACGGGAACCGGGAGAACGATAGCTTTTCCTCACACGTTTCTTCTTTGCCATAGGTTATATCCGAGATAAGTGGGAATGGAATAAAGTATAATTCAGCACATCTAGGTTTCGCCGGAGCAGAGCGTGTAACACCTCACGAGTCAGGCGGCTCCACCCGCGTAATGCGGGCGCCGAACTCGTTGATGGCCGTCTGCACAACCGGATCCTCTTCCAGGGGTGGGAGGGATTCATCCTGCCCGGCGGTCGCCGACACCTCCGCCTCGGCAGACGTCTCGGGGCCCAGCACGTAGTCCCCGCCCACCAGCTTCACACCCAGAGGCCGGCCCATCACCGTCGCTACCACATCGACAACCTGGTCAATCGCACCCTGGACCTGCTCGCGGTGAAACTCGTGTTGAAAGCTCACAACCAGCCTGTCTCCTTCGATCCCCAGAGGCTTGCCCGAACGCAACATCGCCTGAATGCGCGGGCTCTTCTGGCGCATGGCGCGGATGATCTGCTGCCACGCCCCCTGCAGGTCGGACGACACTTCGGCGCTTGCAGGCCTGGCCACAGCTCGGGCCGGTGGGCTTTCCGTTCGTCGCATCGGTGCTGGGGTAGCTACTTCGGCCGCCGTTCTCGACTCGGCCTTCTGCTCCGCACCTGCTCCCATATCAATCGCATCCAGTAGCGCCAGCTCTACCGGCAGATAGCCGGCAAAAGGCGTCTTCAGCGCCAGACCTGCCTCGTTCAACACCCGGATGGCGTGCAGCAACTGCGTCGGCCGGAAGCGCCGGGCCTGAGCCTGGACTTCTTCCAACATGGCATCGGGCAGGTCCACCAGGCTGGCATCTCGCCCCACGTTCAGCAGCAAGAGCACACGCAGGTGATCGATCAGCTGGCTTACCAGCTGGCTCAGCTCTACACCGCGGTTGATGAGCTCGTGCAGCTTGGCCAGAACCTCCGCGGGATCCTGATCCGCCAGTGCATCTGCCAGTTCGCTCACAGCCTTGCCCGAGACCATGCCCAACACGTCGCGCACCAGTTCGGCATCCACCTCCTCGTGCCCGTAGGCGATGATCTGGTCCAGAAGACTGATGGCATCGCGCATCGAGCCGGTGGCACTGCGGGCGATGATGCCCAACGCCTCGGGTGTCACCCTGACGCCCTCCTTTTCCGCCAATTGCGCCAGATACTCCGCGATCTCGCGCGTTGCGATGCGGTGAAAATCGAACCGCTGGCAGCGGGAGAGCACCGTAGCCGGGATCTTGTGCGGCTCCGTCGTCGCCAGGATGAAGATGACATGGGGGGGCGGCTCCTCCAATGTCTTCAACAAAGCATTGAAGGCCGAGGTGGAGAGCATGTGCACCTCGTCGATGACGTAGACCTTGTAGTCCGCTTCCGAGGGAGCAAAAGCCACCCGGTCACGCAGCTCCCGCACGTCGTCCACACTGGTATTGGAAGCCGCATCGATCTCGATGAGATCGAGCAATCGCCCCTCGTTGATGGCCACGCAGATGGGACAGGAGTTGTCGGGGCGGTCATCCACCTCGGCTGCGCGACAGTTCACCGCCTTGGCCAGAATGCGGGCCGTGCTCGTCTTGCCCGTTCCACGGGGGCCGGTAAAGAGATATGCATGACCGATCCGCCCCTGGCGGAGAGCATTGCGGAGCGTCTCTGCCACATGTCGCTGGCCGACCACTTCTTCGAATGTCTGAGGACGATAGCGCCGATAAAGGGCCTGGGTCATGACTCGGTAACACTCATGAACGACTCGACTGCCCGTGATACTAACACCTGCCGCCCGGCGCGTCAAGATACCCAGGGCCCGGGGGGGTGTTTCAAAATAGGGACAGCCGGTGCGCCAGGCTGGTAAGGGTCCCTGTG
Source organism: Caldilineae bacterium (assembly GCA_003694905.1). Lineage (GTDB taxonomy): Bacteria > Chloroflexota > Anaerolineae > J102 > J102 > J102. Next base: position 4,005 of record RFJM01000355.1, on the reverse strand, counting down.
CAAGAGGGGTGCGGGGGCGATCCCCCGCACCGCGGCGTCGGCCGGCGAGACGGGCGGCCGGGGTTTCGGCTTCTCAGGCCGGGCTGGTCGCAGCCAGGTGGCAACAGCAAGGTCTGGCAAGCTGAAGCGATGAGCGGTTGTCCGGTTGGGTGTGGCCGCGGCTTTTCCGGGGGGCGCCGCCCGCGAGCTGCCCCCAAATTAAAACACACCCCCTCCTTCTGCCACCAACAGACTTTAGAACCGAGTCATGACCACGGCACTCGTGTTGAGTATGTAGCTCTGTAGGCACCGTCTACAATGTTTCTGGTGTCGTCGGGTGTGATTTCACCTATGTTAACAGCACTCATTTGAACCCAGGTCAGACAAGCTCTTTCAAGATGACCTTTTCCGGCCGTGACTACGCCGATGTTACTTCATATCGACTCCAGGTTGATGGTAATCCGAAGTCAGAAAGCAAAATGACAGGTCCGGGAAACAGCCGGCCGATTGCGGCCGGCGGGGTCTTGCGACGCGCCGGCCGGCGTTCCCCAACCGAGTCTGGAGGGCACCCGGCCGGTTTCCCATCACGTGACTCTGCATACGATGAACCTCGTTCATGGAGGGCGCACACGGGCCAACATCCATGCCCGATGATGGGGTCCGCGCCCGCAGGCCGCGGTCATCGCTGTGCCCCTTGTGAGATCACTCCGTTCAGCTGGGGGGAGTGTATCGCCATGGCGGTTTCAATCGCCTGAGATACACTGCCGACACGCACCGCGGATTTCGAGCCACGGCCGGCATGGCCTATAATCCAGCCATGCGCGTTACCATCCCGGTTGTCATCATCGTCCTGTTGGTGCTCCTTGCCGCCTGTTCTGCCGCTCAGCCGACGGCAGTTCCGGCGGGGACACCCCAGGCGACCGCGACCCAGGCACCAAGCACCAATCCCGCAGCCACCGTCGCCCCCGGGGAACTCACACTCTGGCTGCCCGACTGGATGCTTCTGGAAGACACTGCGGGCAGTGAGACATTGCAGGCTCAAATCACGCGCTTCGAAATGGCTCGCGATATCAGCGTGCACCTGGTCATCAAGCCACCACGCGGGCCCAACGGCCTGTTGGACGCCCTGGCCAAGACCTACCCCGTAGCGCCTACCCTCTTGCCCGATCTGATCGCTTTGCCCTACCGGGATGCGGAAGCCGCCGCCAGGCAGGAACTGCTTCAACCTCTGGAGAATCTGGTCCCGGCCGAAGTATTCGCCGACCTCTACCCCTTTGCCCAAACCGTCGCGCAAACCGACCAGAATCGCTTCGCAGTTCCCTTCCTGGCCGATTTCGAACACATCGGCTTTCTCACTTCGGGGTTGTCCGAGCCGCCTCTCACCTGGGATGTCATTATCCAGTCGGGGGTGACCTACGCCTTCCCGGCCGGCGGTGGCGAGACTGCCCTCACAGACGCCCTGTTCGTCCACTACCTCAGCGCGCTGGGTGAGACCGATGCCGTAGAACGCGACCAGGAGGCGCTGCTGCGCCAACTCTCGTTCTACGAGATGCTGGCGGGCCTGAACCTCATCGTTCCCGCTGCCGTCAAAGCCGGTTCCCCCGCGGAAACGTGGCAGCAGACCCTCCAGGGCAACGCTGTCGTCGGACACACCTCCGCTCATCTCTGGCTGCGCGATCGCGACCAGGCGGGTGCCCTGAGATTTGGCCCCATCCCCACCGCCGATGGCACACCTCGCTACCTGGTGGACGGCTGGGCCCTGGCCATCGTCACGGCCGATCCGGCGCGGCAGGCCCTGACGGCTGCCTTGCTCGACGACCTGCTACTGTCCGAGAACCTGGCCGAGTTGTCCCAGATGATGGCGCGGCCGCCAGTGCGCCGCTCGGCATTGGCCCTGTGGCCCGATGACACCTACCGGCTCTTCCTGAGCGAAGCACTGGAGCAGGCCCGGCGGGCGCCGTCCCTGCGTGGAGACACATCTTTTGCCAAAGCCCTCCACCGTGCGGCCCTGGACGTCCTGACCGGTGCCAGTGACTCCGCCACCGCCACGGCCACCGCCGTCGAAGCCTGGTAATTCCCGCTAGCAACATGGACCGACTCTACACTCCCTGGCGTCTGCCCTACATCGTGAACCCCAAGCCCAGCAACTGCCCCTTCTGCGACTATCTCCACCAGGACCCCGCGCGCGACCCCGACAACCTCCTGCTGCTGCGCGGTCGACATGCCTTTGTGGTCCTCAATCGTTTTCCGTACAACAACGGCCATCTCATGGTTCTGCCGAATCAGCATGTCGCCTATCTCACGGACCTGGACGATGCCACCCAGGCCGAGATCATGAAGCTGACCACCTACTGCACCGACCTGCTGGGTCGGGCCTTTCGCGCCCACGGCTTCAATGTAGGCATCAACCTGGGAAAAGCTGCCGGTGCGGGCATGGAACCCCACCTGCACGTGCATATCGTCCCCCGCTGGGAAGGGGATACCAACTTCATGCCCGTCATTGCCAAGACCAGGGTGCTGCCGGAATGGCTGGCCGACACCTACGAACGCCTGCGCCAGGCCATGGAGGAACACCCCTACCGGCCATCCTGACGCGGCCGGCCAAAACTGGCTCGCAACAGGTTTTCTGTTACAATAGCACCGGTTTCCTCCCCACCTTTCCCTTGCTCAGGAGCGCAGACATGGACCTCAACCTCAGCGAAGAGCACGTGATGATCCGCGAAGCCGCGCGCGATTTTGCCAGAAGGGAGATCATCCCCGTGGCAGAGCAATACGATCGGAGCGGTGAATTCCCTATGGAGATCATCCAGAAGATGGGGGAGATGGGGTTCATGGGCATCGAGGTGCCCGAAGAATACGGGGGCGCGGGCATGGACACCATCGCCTACGTCCTGGCCATGGAGGAGATCGCCAAAGCCGATGTGGCCACGTCTACCGTGATGTCGGTCAACAACTCGCTGTACTGCCATGGCATCCTGCACTTCGGTACCGAAGAGCAAAAGCGCACCTGGGTGACACCCGTAGCGTCGGGCGCAGAGATCGGCGCCTACGCCCTCACCGAACCCATGTCTGGCTCCGACGCAGGCACCATGCGGACTCGCGCCGAACTGAGCGCCGACGGCAGCCACTATGTGATCAACGGCCGTAAGTCGTGGATCACCTCGGGACCGGTGGCCCATCGTCTGGTGCTGTTTGCCAAGACCGATCCGGAAGCCGTGCCCAAACACCGCGGCATCACGGCCTTCCTCATCGACACGAGCCGGCCCGGCTTTGTGCGCGGCAAAATCGAGCCCAAACTCGGCATCCGCGCCTCGGCCACCTGCGAGATCCTGTTCGAGAACTATCGCTGCCCGGTGGAAAACGTCCTCGGCGAACCCGGCCAGGGTTTCAAGATCGCCATGACCGTACTGGATGCAGGACGCATCGGCATCGCCGCACAGGCCCTGGGCGTGGCCGAGGCCGCCTACGAAGCCAGCGTCCAATACGCCCGCGAGCGTGTCGCCTTTGGCCAGCCCATCGGTACCTTTCAGATGATCCAGCAGAAAATCGCCGACATGAAAACGCGCATCGAGGCCAGCCGGCTCCTCACCTACCAGGCCGCGCTGGCCAAGATGGCCTCCCGTGAGACCGGCGAGCGCTATACCACCGCTGCGGCCATGGCCAAACTCTTTGCCAGCGAGACCGCCATGTTTGTCACCCACCAGGCCGTCCAGATCCATGGCGGCATGGGGTATTCCAAGGAATTGCCTATCGAACGCTACTTCCGCGATGCCAAGATCACCGAGATCTACGAAGGCACCAGCGAGATCCAACGCATCGTCATCGCCAGAAACGAACTCGGGCTGCGATGACGACGTTTCGTTCGGCTCCATGCGAAGTCTTGACTTCTCGGATTTTCCCTTATACTTTCTCTGCAGCTGTTACTTGCGAGTAGATATCCTGCCCATCTCACAAATACATTCTCAAGGATAGGAGGCAAATCGTTATGAGCGACCGTAAGGCATTGGTACGGATTTTCGGAATTCT
>RFJM01000354.1 GCA_003694905.1 Caldilineae bacterium | reverse complement strand
CGCCGGACCCGTCGCCTACCCCATTGCCGCCTCCTACGAACACGCCCGCACCGACTGCCACGCCGGACATCACCGCCAATTTCCAAACCTTTGCAGACTCTTTCGGACACGTGAGCCTGCAATATCCACCAGAATGGACCTTGGACGCTATCGAGGAAACCGACCGCGTTCAAATCCTGATCGCCTCCGATCAGGAAGGGTTTGCAAAGGTCACAGACGAAGACTACAGTCAGCCGGTCGGATTCCTTGTCGGCGAAGTCGGCCTGGCGTTGGATCTCTTCAGTGTGTCCGCCCGGCGTTCAGGCGATCCGGAGCGTATGCTCGACGAAGCCATAGAACACATGCGCGATGACGCCATAGAAAATTTCACACCCGTCGGTGAACGTTCGGTTGGCGAACGAGACGGCATGAGGTTTGCCAGCCAGGGGTTCGAGGCCAATAACGCTTCGGGGACACACCAAGGCACCATGACGACAATCGTCAACGGCACACGAATTGCGTTGTTCATCTCTGGGGCAACCGGCCCCGGTGCGGATGCATATCTGCCACTGGCACAGGCCGCAATGGACTCCGTCGTCGTACATCCTTGGCCCCCCGAGGTTCAAGCGGATCTGTCCACGCCGGAAGGCACCCTGGAGGCCGTGTTCGAAGCAGCTCGAACCGGGGATTTCACTGCCCTGGCCGTTTTGTGTGATCCATTGAGGGAGAACGACCGTGACACCCAGCGGATCTGTGATCTAACCGCAGATGACCCCCTCCGAGCCTCTTTCGTCGAGTATTTCAGTTCGGGCAAGCTCAACGGTGAAGCCGTCATCAGTGCGGATGGAAACACGGCTGAGGTCCCCTTCCTGTTTGGCCCAAACGGGGATCAAGAAGAGACAATGCGGCTGATCAAACGGAACGGGAAGTGGTATTTGCTCGATTACTGACCTTTGGCCTTTCTACCCCCGGGTTGGTTCAGAATTTGGTGGACACCTTTGTGCCGTGTCCCCCGCACGGGGCTTTAAGCCCCGTGCTACGTGAGGGGCAAGGCCGCTGCAAGCGGCCTCCAGTAGCCCCTTTCAAGGGGCTTCCTGTGCCTCGGTGTAGCCCGAAGGTTTACCTTCGGTTGGCTCTCTGAATCGAGCCATCCCTTTACCCCAAACAGCCCGTCGGGCATGTGCTTTCCACGTTATCTACAGACTGACGCAGTTGCCGTTGATGTGGGTTCTTTGAAAGGGGATACAACGATGAAGAGGCTCACTTGGTGGTTCCGCGCCGTCGGTATTTTCTATGTCCTGTTGGGCATCGGCTTCATCCCCGCGTTGAACGCGGCCCGCCTGCCCATGATGGTCTCAAATTTCGACGCGCCCATAGGTGGTGCGGCCTATCGGGCGCTGTTGGACTACACCTTCATGTTCGGCCTGGAAATGATGGTCGTGGGCGGGTTTCTGCTCTACGCCTCCCGCGCGCCCCACCGCCATCTCAACCTGGTCTGGCTCATCGTCTGGCTGGAACTGGTGCGGGGCATCTTCGATGACATGTACATGATCGCCCGCGGCTATGAACCCGCCGTTATGCTGGGGTTTACCGCGTTGCATCTCATCATCATCGGTACGGGCGTTTTGTTCGTGCGCAAGGTGCAGAGAGGAACTCGAGAAAAAGTGACTGGTCAGCTCTCTCTGGATCGTCTATAATGGCTGTCACTATGACCGCTCAGGGACAGTGGACAGCTCACGAGCCCGGCAAAGGGGCCCCATCAGCGATCGAACAGAGCACTCACCGCGCGGTCACACGCCGAGGCGACGCCCATGCCCCTGCGTGGATGCCTACAGCCCTTGGCCTTGTCACCCTGATGGTTTCACTGGCGGGGCTGATCTTATTGGTCCTCAATCGAGAGGTCCCCAAATCGGATCGCTGGGGTTTCTGGGGCTTTCAGTCCTTGATGGGGATTGCCACAGGTGCGAACGGCATGCTCATTACCCGCCGATACCCCCGTCACCCCATCGGCTGGATGTTGCTGCTGGCAGGGTTCAGCGCTTCGCTAACGGGCTTCAGCGAAGAATTCGCGTTGTTCGCAAAGTACATACAGCCTCGCTTCTACGAACTGGCCGTGATCATCGCCGGTCTGTTCAACTGGTGGTGGATTTTCGGACACGCGCTGCTCGCCATTTTCATTCCCCTGCTCTTCCCCAACGGCCGCTTTCTTACCTCCCGTTGGCGCATCGTGGCCTGGCTGGGTGCCATCTGGATAGTGGTGAGTTCGATCTGGATGATCCTCTATCCCGGCCCCTTGCCCAACAACGGCGACGTCCCCAACCCCTTCGGCCTGAATGCCCTGCGAGGCCACGTTATCACCGCTTTTGATCCACGAGTGGCTATCCCTGCGACAGGTATGTTCCTGATGCTGCCCGCGGCGATTTCCCTGGTGCTTCGTTACCGCCGCTCCCGAGACCAGGTGACCCGGCTTCAGCTCAAGTGGCTTGCCTTTGCCGCCTTGGTTATGCCTTTTGGTGGCATGGTGGGGCAACTTCCCGGACCGGTGGCCGGCGTTGTCCTTTTTCTCATGGTGATGTCGCTTCCGGTGGCCATGGCCCTCGCCATCCTGCGCTATCGGCTCTACGACATCGACATTCTTATCAACCGCACGTTGGTCTACACCGCGCTGGTGGCGTTGATCGTGGGCGTG